>JANYDX010000176.1 GCA_025363395.1 Verrucomicrobiota bacterium | reverse complement strand
GGCCAGCGCCTGCACCGTGGAACCGCCAAAACAATAGCCGATCGCAGCCACGTGGGCCGGCTCGACGAATCCCGTCGCCAACAGCTGATCAAGTCCCGCCTGGGCCCGCTCCGCCATGAGAGGATGACCATAAAACGGCCCCGCCAGTTCGCCCGCTTTTTTCGCATCCGTCGTCACCACCCCGGCCCCGTACATATCCGTGGCAAACGCCACATAGCCCAACCCGGCGAGTTGCTCCGCGCGGCTCTTGGCATAATCGTTCAGGCCCCACCATTCCGGCACCACCAGCACACCCGGCGCCTTTTTTCCCGCTGAAACCTTGGCGTCGTCATAGGCGAGGTAACCCTCGAGCTTCACACCGGCGTGTTCATAAGCCACCGGCTTGGTGATGATTTTCGCTTTCAACGACACCCCCGCACAAACGACGAGGCCAGTCAGGAAAAATACCGATCGGGATAAGTTCATGTTTGCACGGTATTCATTGGCAGAGAAAAAACAATCCTACTGCACTACGAACGTTGCCGCCAGCCGGCCGGGCTGTACGCCCGGCCAGTCGACAATCCGCATGCGATAAACCTGACCTGCCGGTGGAGACCCGCTTTACGTCGACAACGCACCCGCGATGTACTGCCGCAACGATTCCGCCTCAACGCGGTGCGAGTTGGCCACCCAACGCGACACGTCGCCAATCGAAATCAATCCCAGCAACTGCTCGTCCACCACCACGGGCAAATGCCGGCAGCGCCGTTCCGTGAAAATATCCATCACCTGTTGCACGGTCGCGGTGGGCTCAATGGTCAGAACTTCCGCCGTCATCACTTTCGTGATGGGCGTCAACTTCGGATCAAGATCCGCGCCGACGACGCGGCGCAAGACATCGCGCTCCGTAAAAATACCGGCCAGCCTGAGACCATTCATCACGAGTACCGATCCAACTTTTCGAGCGTTCATTTCCTGAACTGCTTCTGCCACGGTCACCGTCGAGGGGATGGTGAAAACCGCGCCGTCCTTCTGTTCCAACAACGTAGCAATTGTCGTATTCATAGGGTAAGGGGTTGCCTGCAACTTACTGTCTAAGCCCGCTCCCACAACCGCAAAAACCGGCGCTTATTTCCGGAAGAGCTGGTCGAGGGACCCAAGACTCTTGAGGGGTGCGGCTTTCTTCACCGCAGTCGAAGGTTTGAGGTAGGGCGGGGACTCCGCTCCGCTCCGCGGGTCTTCCTGACCGGGTTGCCCCGCCGCGCCACCCTTTCCCATCTCTTCCAGCGCCCGCTGCAGCCGCACCACCGACACTGGCTCGGCCGTGCCCAGTTCCTGCGCAAACAGACTCACCCGAAACTCTTCCACCAGCCAGCGGAAGTCCTCGACCGCGTCATCTCGGTTGGTGGGCGAGTTGCCCTGACCCGTTTTGGCGCCGGCCGCGGTCGCCAACCCTCCAGTCATTTTCCGCGCCGCCGCGGTCATCGGGGCCAACTCCTTCGCGCGCATCGCATCCTTGGCCGCATCGCGCTTCCACCGTTCCGCCCGCATCTGCATACCGCGTAAATAACGTGGCAAATGCTGCACCCGGATATACGGCATTCGACGCAGAAAATCCGGCGGCAGCAATTCCGCGAGATCATCATCCATCCCGGGATAGGACTGCTTCGAGGTCTGCAACGCCAGCCGCAGCGTAAATACTTCCTTCAACCAATCACCGAGCTTGGGCACCAGTCCGCGCAAATCATCTTTCGCCGCCATCAGCGCCGAGGCGAATCGCGCCGCGGTCAGGTCGGGCGCGTTATCCCGGACCCGCCGTTCGTCCGCACTCATCCCCGTCACACTCGCCGCCGGACCCATCACCCGTGCCGGATCGCAGACCCAACGGCGGATCGATTCCAACGCGTCTTTTTGCAAGGCGTCTGGCGTGGTGAGCGTCACGGCGAGCGTCCCCAGGAGCCGCAGCGCCTTGAGATCCCTTTCGAGCCAGCCGAGATCGAAGCGCAACTGCATCTCGAACAGCTTGCGCAATCCCTCGCACGTCATCGTGACGGCTTCCTCGCGTGTCGCCGACAAACGTACCGCCACACCCGCCGGCATCGCCTTCAGCCCCGGGTAAGCCAGCACCGGCACGCCATGAAATTCGCTCACGACAATTTGCACCGGCAGGTCGCCAAATTTCCATTCGGCGGCGGGCTCACCTTCCCATTTCGACCGCGCCGCGCGCCAGGTGCTGTTGTCCACCGCCGACGCATGCTTGCTCACGTCCCGCTGGCGGGTGTCGAGTTGCGCGTGAATTTCCGTGAGATCACGGCTGGCGCCGAGCACCTTCTCCTGGTTGTCCACGACCTCCACGCGCACCCGCAGGTGATCGGGAAACAACTTGTCGCTCCACAGCGCCGGATCGATCCGCACTCCCAGCCGCGGCGACAGCAATTCCGCCAGCGCCTCCGCCAGCGTCGGCTGCTTCGCGCGCGCGCTCAGCAACGCCAGATCGCGCGTAAGCTTCTGCGCCGTCTCCGTCAACGGGATCAGGTCGCGCCGCTGTTCCTTCGGCAGCGCCTTGAGCATCAGTTCCACTTTCTCCGTCAAATGCCCCGGGATCGCCCAGTCGAGCATGGCGGGATTCAGCGCCTCCGCCTCGGCCAAAGTCACGCGTAAGGTCACCCCGTCGCCCTCCTGCCCGGGCTGGTACGCATAGGCCAGCGGCAGCACGCAATTGTCCACCGGGATTGCCGCGGGGAAAGCTTCCGCGTCATGCTCCGCCTCCACCTCCGGACGCAGATCGTTTTCGCCCATGAAAAGAAATTTCGGATTCGTCGTCTGCTGGTGCCGCACGAAATCAATCAGTTCAGGCACGCTGCTGATGCCGAGGTGGGGCGTTGACCCGGTCTTGTCCGTCGAAGCCTTGGCGGAGTCGGATCCCGGCCGGACGGCGGTCAACGGAGTGCCCGCCCTACCTGCGGGCATGAATACTCGCGCATAAAATTGGTACACGGCTTCGTCCAAATTCATGTAGCCCGAGCTGCGCGTGCGGGTGAGGACGCTCTCCGTCTGCTCCCGCACCCGGCGGTTGTGTGCAATAAAATCAAACGGCCACGTGATCGTATCACCCACGAGTCCCTCGCGGATGAAAATTTCCGTCGCATGCACCGGATTGATTTTCCCGTAGCTAGCTGAACGCGTTTCCAGTTCGAGATTATACAGCCGGCGGCGTTCCTTCACGAGCACCCGTCCCGCCTCAGGATTCCAAAATGGTTCGCTGTGCGCCACGCGGATCAGGTGCTCGCCCAAATCGAGCACCCAATGCGGATCGATGCGCGCGCAGGTGCGGGCGTACAGCCGCGCTGTTTCCAGGATTTCCGCCGCCATCAGCCACTTCGCCACCTTGGCTTTGGCGGGTGCCGCATGGCCCCCGGTCACATTTTTTCGCGGATCGCTTCTCGACTGCTCCTTCCGCTCAAACAACGCCGAGCCTGGGAAAATTCCCACCCGGCGATCATGCGCCGCATGATAGTCGCCTTCCTCCGTCCGCGTGGCGATATTGCCGAGCAGTCCGGCCAGGATGGAGCGATGAATCGAACGATAGGCGGGAGTACCGGGTTTGAAATCCATTTCGGTGGCCGGGGCGGATTGTCTTTTCGCCGATGACACCGCTTCGCCCGTCCCATCATACACTGATGTCCGCATAAACCCCGTGCGATCCCGCAGCGTGTCCTCAAGCTGGCTGTGCACGTCGCGCCACTCGCGCATCCGCGTGAACGAAAGGAAATGCGCCGTGCAAAATTTCCGCAGCTTGCCGAGCGACAGCTTCTCGAACTCGGTGTGGTAATCCTCCCAGATGGCCAACAGGGCGAGAAAATCGGAATCCGGGTGATTGAACCGCCGGTGCGCCGTGTCAGCTTTCTGCTGCTGGTCCAGCGGACGTTCGCGCGGATCCTGAATGCTCAGCGCTGCCGCGATGATCAGCACCTCGCGCATGGCCTTCTCCGTCTGCGCCTGCAAAATCATCCGGCCGACCGTCGGGTCCACGGGCAGATGCGCCAGCTCGCGTCCAATATCCGTCAGCACACCGGCATCATCGATGGCGCCTAATTCGTGCAGCAGGCCGTAGCCGGCGCGAATCCCCTTGGCGGGCGGCGCGTTCAGGAATGGAAACTCCTCAATGTCACCCAGCCCGAAGGCCTTCATCCGGAGAATGACATCCGCCAGATTGCTGCGTTGAATTTCCGGCTGCGTGAAACGCGGGCGGGCGAGATAGTCCTGCTCGGAATAAAGCCGGATGCAGACGCCATCGCTCACGCGGCCGCAGCGACCCTTGCGCTGGTCAGCGCTGCTCTGTGACACGGGCTCGACCGGCAACCGGCGCGTGCGACTTTGCGGCGTGTAGCGACTGAACCGCGCCAGGCCCGTATCAATGACGAACCGGATGCCGGGGATCGTCAGAGACGTCTCGGCGATATTGGTCGCGACAATGATTTTGCGCTGCTGGCTGGAAGCGAACACGCGCTGCTGCTCGGCGTTGGTCAGGCGGCCGAAGAGCGGCACAACCTCGATGTGCCCGAGCGAACGGCCTTCCAACAGATCGCGGATTTCCCGGATGTCCCGCTCCGTCGGCAGAAACACCAGGATGTCGCCTTGCGAACTCTCGAGCAACACCCGCTCGACCGCCTCCACCGCCGCATCCAGATAAGTGAAGTCTTCGGCCCGCCCTTTTTTTGGGTAGGGCGTGGACTCCGCTCCGCGCCGCTCACCGGCAGCGACGGGACCCGCCGCCCTATCTTCTTCCTCCTTCATCTCATCCAGCGGCGAATAAATCACCTCCACCGGATAAACCCGGCCAGAAACCTCGATGATCGGCGCGTTGTCGAACGCCTTGGAGAAGGCCTCCGTGTCAATCGTCGCCGAGGTGATGACAATTTTCAGCTCGGGCCGCCGCCCGCGCAGACGGCGCAGATGCCCGAGGATGAAATCGATGTTCAATGAACGCTCATGCGCTTCGTCCACGATGATCGTATCGTACTCGCGCAACTCCGGATCAGCCTGCAGCTCGGCGAGCAGCATACCGTCGGTCATGAACTTGATAACGGTCGCCCCCGAGGTCTGATCCGCAAAACGAATCTTGCAGCCGACTTCCCGGCCGAGCTGGACATTGAGTTCCTCGGCCACACGGCGCGCCACCGAGGTCGCTGCCACGCGGCGCGGTTGCGTACAGGCGATTTTTCCCCGCTCACCGCAACCCGCCACCAGGCACATTTTGGGAATTTGCGTGGTTTTGCCCGAGCCCGTCTCACCCGCCAGGATCAGCACCTGATTATCCCGGATGGCCGCAATGATCTCGTCCGCCCGGCCGCTGATGGGCAACTCGGAGGGATACTCGATCCGGAAAGGCCAGGGTTTCTTGGGACGGGACATTATAAGCGCCATTGTGAGCGAACCCCCACCCCTTGGCGCGAGTCTTTTACACCTCGCAGAGTAAATTTACCCAAGTCCGCGAAGTACGGCGACATTCCTGGCAAACTTTGTCGGTCCGGCTTTACGCATCAATCTTCGGTGAAAGTGAATCGGGAATAAAGCCCGATCAACCGCCGAATCGAGCCCGATATTTTTCAAACTCAGTTGGTTCCACACCGCGGTTGCCGGAAAAGTGATTCCAGCCCGCATCAAACCGGGGAGCCGGCATCGGTTGTGCTACCCCAAGAATGTGAACCCGTCCTCCCCCTCGCTCCCCAAACAAGCCTATCGCCACACCAAGATCGTTTTCACCCTCGGCCCCGCTTCGGCCGAGGAGTCGATGCTCGAGCAGCTGATTCTCGCCGGGGTCGACGTCTGCCGGCTCAACATGGCTCACGCCGACCATGCCTGGACCCGCGCCATGATCCATCGAGTCCGCGAAGTGTGCCGCCGGACCGGTCGCGAAATCGCGCTTCTTATGGATGTGAAGGGGCCGGAAATCCGCACCGGGGATCTGCCGGCGCCCGTGGAATTGGTGGCGGGACAACTGATCGATCTGCTTCCGCAGGGCGGTGGCGCGGAAGACGGCATCCTGGCCGTGTCTGTCAACTACCCGGGTCTCGGGCGCGACGTTCCGGCCGGCACCATGGTGCTCGTCGACAGCGGGCTCATCCGCCTGGAAGTCATCAGTACGGAGGCGACCCGCGTGCGCTGCCGCGTGATCGTGCCCGCCAAACTGGGCAGCCGGCGCCACATCAACCTGCCGGGCGTCAAGGTCCGGCTGCCCGCGCTCACCGCGAAAGACCGTGCCGATATCACCGTGGGCATCGAGGAAAAGGTGGATTATTTTGCCCTGTCGTTCGTGCGCGAGGCGGACGACATCGACATCCTGCGGCGCTTCCTTTCGGAAAAATCCAGCACGGCGCACATCATTGCGAAAATCGAGGACCAGTCCGCCATCGCCAATCTCGATGAGATAATCGTGGCCTCCGACGCCGTGATGGTCGCGCGCGGCGATCTTGGGATCGAGGTCCCGATGGAGGATTTGCCTTTGATTCAGAAGCGGGCCGTCGACGCGTGCATCCGGCTGCGCAAACCGGTCATCGTCGCGACACATCTGCTCGAATCGATGATCACCTCGCCCGTACCAACCCGCGCCGAAGTGAGCGACATCGCCACTGCGGTCTGGTCCACCGCCGATGCGATCATGCTGTCCGGTGAAACCACCACCGGCCGCTACCCGCTCGAATGCGTGCAATTTATGAAGAAAGTCGCCGGCCGGATCGAGGGCAGCGCGACCAAGGGCTACAACAACACGCTTCCGCTCAAGACGCACAAGGATCGCCTGCTCCGTTCCGCCATCATGCTGGCGCAGGAAATCGGCGAGGCCGGCATTGTGGTTTTTACGCGCAGCGGACTGCTGCCGCAGACGCTCGCCGCCTTGCGCGCGTGGCGCTGTCCCATCTACGCCTTCACGGACGACCCGCTGGTCTTCCGGCACATGTTGCTCATGTGGGGCGTGGAGCCGTTCCTCGTGAAATTCGCCACCGGGCCCGAGCAAAGCATTCGTGATGCGTTCGCGTATCTGCTCCGCCGCGGCTGGGTGCAGCCCGGCGACTGGATGGTCGTGGTCACCAACGTCCTCGCCGGCGAAAAGACCATCGACACGATCCAGATGCGCCCGGTTGAGTAAAATTCACATCCTACCGGCGAGACGAAACGCTCAGCCAGCGAAAGATCCTCGCCCGGGTCGTCACGACCGGTCAGATTGGGCGGATGATCAGCTCCACCACCGAGCCCATGCCGCCGGAAAAGGCGCTCAAGCGAATCCTGCGGATCTCGCTGCTCAATGGCTGGTGCGTGATCGTATTCGCGGCCCTCGGCAGCCTGATCACGCTGGCCATGGGCGATTTCTCCGGCCTGGTCGTGGGCTTTTTAATCGGTGCAGCCGGCTGGATGGAAATCCGCGGACACAAGCTCCTCAAACAACGCCAGCCCGACGGCATGAGATTGCTGGTGCGTTCACAAATACTGTTGCTCGCGGTCGTCATGGTGTACTGCGCCAGCCGCCTCGGGAGTTTCGACGAAGGGACGGTCATGGGAAACCTAACCCCCGACTTGGAAACGCTTCTTAAGGAGAACGGCATTGCGAAAGGTGACATATTATCGCTGGTGCGCACCGCCTTTTTTGCAGCCTACGGCGGCTTCGCGGTGCTCACCCTCTTCTATCAAGGCGGCATGGCCCTCTACTACCGGAGCAAGATTGCTTTGATCACCGAAGCCCTGACGGCCCCGCCACGTCCCCGCGTGTCCTACTTCCCTCCGTCCGTCTGAGCGTACCCTCCCGAGTTTCGAAACAGGGTGATCAGATTCGACGGTCGGGGTTTATCTCCTACACATTACTCTCAGCCGTTTTGTCCTCCGATCCATTGGCTTCGGGCTATTTCGCAGGTTTCGTGGGCCACCTTCTTAGCCTCACATTGAAGCCCGAGGTGTGGCTTGCGAAATCCGGCCCGATTCCCATTTTATCACCCCATGTCCAAGGAGCGTTATATCCAAGCCAAACAACGGTGGGCAGAAAAACAACTGGCCTCGGGCTTCAAGCCCCGCGAGGTCGCCGCGACCGATCGCCTGCCTCCCGGCCAGAAACTCACCACCGGTTTTCCGGTCCTTGATCTGGGCGTGCGGCCGGAAATTCCCCTCAACGAGTGGACCCTCACCATCGATGGTCTCGTGGAAAACCCCACCGCCTTTTCCTGGGAGCAGTTCAATGCCCTGCCCCAGGTCACCGACCTCAGCGATTTTCACTGTGTGACCACCTGGAGCAAATACGACTGCCAGTGGACCGGCGTGGCCTTCACCACCCTCTTCGAGATCGCGCAGCCGAAACCCGAGGCGAAGTTCGTTTATTTCACCAGCTACGACGGTTACTCAACCAACGTGCCTCTCACGAACTGCCTCGATGACGATGTGCTCGTCGCCACCCGGTTCGGTGGCGAACCCGTTTCCCTCGAACACGGCGGGCCGGCGCGCATCATTATCCCCAAATTGTACGCGTGGAAGGGCGCGAAGTTCGTCAAGAGCATCACATTTCTCGCCGAGGACCGCCTCGGTTTTTGGGAAGTGCGCGGCTACCACTACGTCGGGGATCCGTGGAAGGAAGAGCGCTACGCGTAGACGCCTGAATGCTGCTATCATTCTTGTACTCTTTCTCGCTCTCTCGTTCGTGCTTGTGGTCGACGTAGGATGCGAAGAAAGAATGGGAACGACTAGGAGAACGAGACTGAACGCAGGGCATTCCTCGGCCTCGAACTCCACTTTCTTTTTTCATGAGCGCCACCTTCTTTCCCCAGGATATCATCATCAAGAAGCGCGACGGTGGCGTGCTGAGCAAAGTAGAGATCGATTTCTTTGCGCATGGCGTCGCTGAAGGTACTTTTAAGTCCTATCAGGCCTCCGCCTTGCTCATGGCAATTTTCTGGCGCGGCATGACGCCACAGGAAACCGCCTGGCTCACCGACGCCATGTTGCACTCCGGTGAAATCATTGACCTCCGCGACATTCCCGGCGCGAAGGTGGACAAACATTCCACCGGGGGTGTGGGTGACAAGGTTTCGCTCATTCTGGCGCCGCTCGCCGCCGCCTGCGGTCTCAAGGTTCCCATGATGAGCGGCCGCGGCCTCGGCCATACCGGCGGTACCCTCGACAAGCTCGAAGCCATTCCGGGCTTCCGCGTCACCCTCAGCGTCGCGGAATTTCGCGCCATTCTCCAGCAAGTCGGCGCCGCCATGATTGGCCAGACGCCGCAAATCGCCCCCGCCGACCGGAAACTTTACTCGTTGCGGGATGTCACGGGCACCGTCGAATGCATCCCCCTGATCTGTGCCAGCATCATGAGCAAGAAACTCGCCGAGGGCATCGACTCGCTCGTGCTCGATGTGAAGTTTGGCCGCGGTGCGTTCATGAAATCCAAGGAACGCGCCCTCGAGCTGGCCCGCGCGATGGTGGCGATCGGCCAAGTCTCGGGGAAACCCGTGCGCGCGCTGCTCACCACGATGAACCAGCCGCTCGGCCGGGCGGCCGGCCACACCACCGAGGTCATCGAAGCCATCGAATGCCTGAAGGGCCGCGGCCCGGCCGATCTGATGGAGCTCACCTACGCACTTACCGGCCACATGCTCATCCTCGGCGGCGCGGCAAAGGATGAAGCCAGTGCCCGCCGCCAGCTGGAGGCAGCCATCGCGAACGGCTCGGCGCTGGAGAAATTCCGCCAGATGTGCGTCGCCCAGGGCGGCGATCCGCGCGTGATCGACGACTATAAGATTTTGCCCACGGCGAAACTGTTCACCGAGGTTCGCGCGCCGGCGGACGCAAAAGGTTTCGTCAGTGAAGTCGATGCACTCAAATGCGGCCACGCCATCATGGCACTCGGCGGCGGCCGAGCCGCAGTGACCGACCAGATTGACCACGCCGTCGGCATCGCGGACCTCATCAAAATCGGCGAACCCGTCGGCGCCGGCACTCGCTTGTGTACACTTCACCTCAACGACCATGCCCAAAGCTTCCGTGCCGAGGCGCTCATCCGCGACGCCATTCAATTCACGCCGACTGCACCGACCTTGGAGCCATTGATTCAGGATCTGATTCAGTAAGACGAAGTGCCTTCAGTGAGTGAAACCCGGTGGAATCAAACCGGACTCCCGCTCACTGCAAAGCGATCTCACACGCGAGCGCCCAGCCGGTGGAGGGATCGACCAAAGCGATTCCATAATGTCCCACCCGCGCGGTCGTGGCATCCAGGGGAATATCAACGCGCCTCCCACGGCTATCGCGCCACTGGCCGTCGCGCGGCCAAGAAGCCGGCAAAGGTCCGCCCGACGACAGCCGCCAATCAAATGCCGTCTTCGCGCTTCCCGCCGCGCTGAAAACCTCAACTCCAAGCCAGTACCATGCGTGAGTACCGGGCGAAACTTTCAGGGTGAGGCCACCCGCTTGATCAATGCTTAACCGGGCAATTTCACGGCCGTCCAAACGAGTCAACACATAGCCATGGTCACGCGAGGGAACGGAACCAGACCAGCTTAGTTCAGCGCGTTCGCCCTGCACGGTTGTTCCGGGCGGTTCATTTCCGGTTTCGTCCCGCCAGCGGGGCGGATCTTTTTCGTCGGCAGCGTCCGGTGAAAACTCCAGGACAAACCCGCCCCTCGCCTGGGGGCGCCGGAAAGCCTCCGGCATGCGGGATGTGCGCTCTTGCAATAATTTTTCCCGCATCGCCTCCACGCCATCCTCCTCCGCCGCGGTCAGAGGGCGGGTCGGCAGGATCGAATCCTGAACCACCCGCGCTTGCCAAGCTGACGCATGAACCCGCGCAATTTTCAGCAGCGCCTCGGTCTCCCCCACCACCACCGCAGAGGGAGTCACTTCATTGGGGGAATTTTTCCCGACTGACTCTTCCGCCGGGCTTTCGTCCGCTGATTTGGCGGAGGGAGCGGGAGCGGATTTCTTTCGCGAACTCTTGGCCCGCGCGGGGAGCGGTGTGCTCCCGGTGGCGGCTGGCGATTGCGCTGTTTCCGCCGGACTCTCCCCGGATTGTGATGCGGAAGCTGGCATGTCAGCCGTTGATTTGGTCGCGGTCGCGGCCTTGCTCGCGACTGCCGGATGTGACTTGGCGGTTTTGTTCGCCGCCGCAGCGGCCTCTGGCGTCGGAAGGTCGCCGGAATTTTCCAGGCTGGATTGTTCAACGGGACGCGATTGAGGCAGAGCGGCGGCGGCAGCGGGCTTTTTCCGCGAGGCAGCGGGCGGCACATTTTTATTCGCCGCCGAATCCTGCTCAGGCGATTCCGCCACAGTATCCGCCTCACGGACCGGATTGGGTGACGCGTCGGTTGCCGCAACGGCGGTGTTGGCCGGAACGGCGTTGATCCGCTCTTTGGATTTTTTCCCAACACTGTCTTTCAACCGATCACCTGCGGCATCGCTGGCCGAGGAAGTGGCTGCATCCTGCGCTCCGGTTTCGGCTCCGTCTGCTGACGCTGAAGCCGAAGCGGTCCCGGTTGCCGCCGGATTTTTTTTTGCTGCCGCCGATTTCCCGGCCTTGTTTCCATTCGGTGCAGTTGGAGAAACAGCGGCCTCCGTGGAGCCCTGCGATCCAGCGGAAGCCGTGGTCTCAGCCGGGGATTCATCCGCGGGTGCCTGTGATGCGCCAGCCGCAGCTTTTCCCTTTTTGTTCTGCTTTTCACCCGAAGCCTTCGCTAATTTATTTTCCGCGGCCTTCGCCTCGCCACGCTCGGCCCCGGCCTGCTCGGCCTGTTCTTCAGGAGAATGCGAACTTTCAGATGGATTGCCCGGAACAGGCGCTTTTCGCTCGGCAGGCTTCGACTCCAGTGGCTGCGCGCTGCGAGGTGTCGCTTTATTGGCAGGGTCAGAGGGAGGCGTTTTTCCTTCTGCCGCGGGAGAACTGGTCGCATCGGAATCTGCGGATTCAACCGGGACGCGATCTCCTGCATTCCTGGCATCAGTCGGAGTAGGGACATGATGAGGAGTCAAAGCAACCGGAGCCGGCACCGACTTTGAAAGTGACGACCAGGCACCTTCCTCTCCCACCTTGGGTTCGGTCGTGGAGGAATTTTTTGCGTCACCTGCCGCCAACTGTCCACTCGCCGACTGCCAGCCGATCGACCGAGTGTTTGCCGCGGTCTGCTTTGCCCCGGGACGGACTGAGCGCCAGACACAGCTGCCACCGCCCAGGACCAAGAGGACAGCGAGAACAGCGACTACACGCAGTTTGTACCACGGAGTCGCACCATCCGTCGCCCGCAATGGTCCCTCTGTTTCCGTATCAGAGGCCGGCCCCGAGGCACGCAATTCCAGACCGTTAATAGAATCGCGCTCCATGATCACGGCCAGACCGCCGGCGGGAAAATCGCTGCGGTCCGCCACGCGGACGCGATAGCTGCCAGCCGCAATGTTGGAGAAATGAAACGCACCATCCTGGTCTGATTTGACCCGGGCCACGCCGGCGCCCTGCGCGTTTTCGAGGACAACGCTGATGCTCGCAGGCCGCTCGGCACCCACCATGACGACTCCACTGATCTCACCGCTTTGTGCATCGGGAAAATACGGCTCAGCCGCTGCCGGGCTGCCCCAACTGTGCAGCATCAGGCCGGCATCCGTGCGGCAGACAAACCGGGTCAGAACCGCATCCCGATGCGCGATCAACTGCCCAACCATTTCGGTCACACTCGCGCGCACCTGGCCCTCGAGCGTCGTGGCCCCGCCATCAGGAGTATCGTCATCGGGCTCTAGTCCGGAAAAACCACCGGCAAGCGAACGATTCGCTTCTGACAGCCGCCTCCGGACTTCGGCAAGTTCCGTGGCCGTGACCGGTCTTCTTTCAATCGCCTCTCGCCAGTTCCAAGCCAAGCGGCCGCTGTCCGGCCGTCGTTGCGGCGCCAGTAGTACATGACGAAAATGGGCCGAGAACAAATGCCAGAACTGATGGATCGAGCGATTCCCGATCTTGAAACTCATGTCCTCACCTTCGCCGAAATTGATTTCGGCGGCTGCACGGCGGGTGGTGGGAGCGGTGCTCATTGCAGCACTTATTGCGAATCGGAATTCCCGGTGGGATCAGACATCAGGGTTGCGAGCCGCCAGCGATACGTCTGTCCGGCGTCCAATTTGGCGGAAATTTTCCGGGTCAGTTCCGGTGCATTTTCCGCGAGCGCCGTCTGCTCGATTGTGTAATCGCCTCCCGCGAGATCAACTGCGAGGGAAGCCCGTGGCTTTAAGCGGGAATCGTGCACGGATTCCCCTGAAGGACGGCTGATCGCAAGATGCCACTCGTAGTCGGTCTGGTTGATGACGATCAGGCGCGCCGGCAACGACGGGGCGCTCAACGCCACCGGTGCCGGTGCGGCACAACTCGCCAAAACCAGACAACAGGTCACCGTGACCCAAAGCGTCCGGATGACCGCCGTGGTTTGAAAGAGGAGCGAGGTTTGCGCGGAGCGCAGGAAAGCCACGCCTCATCGCATCAATGGATGCCGGTCGTGTCCAGTCCGCACCCGGAGGAGAATTAACGATGCAGAAAATTTACCGGTCTAAGCGTGGTTCTGACCTTTTTTCGAATTACCCGAGCGATTTCACGCCGCAATTCCGACCAAGCATCTGGAAATTCCACGGGCGGACTCCAGGGCCGGAGCGCCCAGGCTTTTGTTGGCGAAGGATGCGTCCGGAAGCCATGTTACCCCGGTTTAAACGGGAGTGGCGGATGCGTCAATTGACCGGCGTTTTTTATTTTCGGTAATGCCGGGGATGGGCAGCGGGGGAGTTTCGACGCCCGCCACCTTGCGATTGCGATAGACGTCGTAGTCCGGAATCAGCCGGTCGTAGGGCTTGTCCATCAACGGCGAGGAAATAATGAAGTCAGCCGAGGCCCGGTCGCAGGCGATCGGAATATTCCAGACCACGGCCATGCGCAGCAGCGCCTTGACGTCAGGGTCGTGGGCCTGCTGTTCCAGCGGATCCCAGAAGAAAATCAGGAAATCAATTTCGTTGTCGACGATCTTGGCCCCGATCTGCTGGTCGCCCCCGAGGGGCCCGCTCTGCAATTTGTTGATGGGAAAGGAAAGTTCGCGCTCCAGCAATGCGCCCGTGGTGCCCGTGGCGTAAACCTTGTGGTGTGCCAGCAGGTCGCGGTTGAACTTGGCCCACTCGACCAGGTCGCGCTTCTTGTTGTCGTGCGCCACCAGCGCGATCTTCTTATTCGGCTCCATCGTGATTTTTTTGTAGGCCATGGGGATGCGGTAGAATGGCACCCCGGAATGGCGTGCCGCATACCGACGTTGGACCAACGAAGGTTCATTGTCACTCGGCGTTTGTCCGTCGGCGGCCTTCATTTTCCCGGTGAACATGGTGCCATTCGGCCGGTCTAAGGAGTCATGAAAACTCTACCCATTGAAACGGAGAAAGACCCTGCCAAGCAGTTGAAGACCTTTGAACAGCTGCCAGCCAAAACCAAGGAGCTCGAACTGATCAAGGACCAAGCCGAGAAGTCGACCGGCCCGGAACGGGTGGAACTCGACAAAAGAGTTCGCAGTAAATCCGGCCAGTGACGGCGCGCCCCCCGGCCAGCAACGAGGATGGGAAAGTTGATCGTCAAACAAATTCCCCCGGGACTTTCTACTGGAAGGAAGATGAAAGCCAGTGGCCAATTCCCTCTCAAATTGATGCGCCCGAGAAAACGCGTGATTTGTTTCATTCAGTGGAGGCAGCAAAGCTCGCCCGCCCCGGTGGCGAAATAAAAAAGAACCGGGGCGCGGAAGAAACGTTTTGTATTTTAACGGTTCGTGGCGATCCGTGTAAACATGTTGCCCCAACCTCCGCTCCTTCCCGCCATTCCCGGGCGCGGCCCGAATATAAATCCTGTTAACCGTTTCGACCGGATTCAGCTCGAGCCCGATGCCGAGTGGCTCCACACCGAGTTTGCCGAAACCGGTTCGATCCCGCATCCGCGCACGCAATTCTTCCACGATGCCACCGAGTCGATTCTGGTGCATAATGACAGCCCCGATTTGGGGCGGGGCTGGGGCCTGAATCCCTATCGCGGCTGCGAACACGGTTGCGCCTATTGTTATGCCCGGCCTTACCATGATTATCTCGGCTGGAGCGGCGGCATGGAATTTGAAACCAAAATCATGGTGAAGCTTCGCGCGCCGGAGCTGTTGCGCGCGGAACTTTCTTCATCCCAGTGGAAACCCGAACCGATCGGACTCAGCGGGGTGACCGATTGCTACCAGCCGGCCGAGCGTCGATTCCGTCTCACTCGCGCGTGCCTCGAAGTCCTCGCCGAGTTTCGTCAGCCGGTCGGAATTATCACCAAAAACTTTCTGGTCACCCGGGACCGGGACCTCCTCGCGGAACTTGCGCGGTACAACTGCGTCCGCGTTACGATCACCATTACCACCCTCGACCCCGCGCTCGCCGGCAAACTTGAACCGCGCGCCGCCCGGCCCGAGCACCGGCTTGACGCTATCCGGTTGCTAGTGGCGGCGGGCGTGCCGGTCGGCGTCAACATTGCACCGGTCATACCCGGCCTCACCGATCATGAGATGCCCGCGATCATCGAAGCAGCAGCGGCGGCCGGGGCCAGCCGCGTAAATTACATTGTGCTGCGACTGCCCCATTCGGTGAAGGATGTCTTCCTCCAGTGGCTCGACACCCATGAGCCCGGGAAAAAGGAGCGCGTACTTTCGCGCATTCGCGATTTGCGCGGAGGCAAACTGTACGACGCCAGTTTCGGCACGCGTATGCGTGGCGAAGGAATCTTTGCCGAACAGATCGCCCAATTATTCGGTGTCGCCGCCCGTCGGGCCGGGCTAAACCGCGGGGAGCCCTCCCTCTCTACTGCGCACTTTCGCCGTCCCGGCGGCGTGCAACTGGAGCTGCTTTAAGGCCGCCCCAACAGACTGGTTAACCCTGCCTGAAACGCCTCGGGCAAAACGTTGAAGTGATTTTTGCGAGCAAAGCGCCGGAGGGTGATATCGAGTCCTGAAAATGGTCGGGCACTTAGTTGTTGCTCAAGCAATGCGAGATCACCCGTCATAGAAGCAGTGTCCTCCTCGCCCACACTCAGAAAGACGCGGGCATTTAACGCGGGATTATGCGTCTGCCGTTGGCCCGCCAATTTAAGAATGCTGCGATCATCCCACCAAATTGACGGTGCACTCGCCAGGTAGTGGCTGAAAAACAACGGCTCCTGCCAGAGAGCGTACAAAACCAAAAGCGAACCCAGCGAGTGACCGGCAATTCCCCGTTGCCTGTCATCCACCGGATAACGCCGGGCCAGTTCCGGCCACAGGGTTTTTGTCAGGAAGGCCGTAAAGTTCGCTGCGCCACCACTCGTGGGTTCGTCGCTGTGCGCAGTGGCGGTGTAATCGCGGCCACGTTTGTTCGCGGGCTTGGCGTAGCTCGCGCCATAACCCACGCCGATTAACAGGACTGGCCCCACCGTTCCCGCTCCGCGAGCGGCGTGATAAGCCGCGACTGCCGCGGAAAACTGATCGTCACCGTCCATGAACAGAAAAGTCGGCCACGGTCCGGCCGCGTCTTTCCCTTCAGGAGCCTCGACCTAGACCGCGTAGTCCGTGCCCGTCTGTGGCGAGTGTAACGTGAAAGCCGGTTTCATTCGATAAATGAAAGCGATGCGGGTTTCGGTTGTGGGCGTCCGGTCAGGCTTCGACCACTTCGATTCCTTCGATTTCCCCGTCATTTATCCTTACCGCCACGGTCATGGGGCGGCAGCATACCTCGCAGTCGACGATAAACTCCGCGCTGCCTTCACTCACATCCAGTGCGAGGGAAAAGGATTCCCCGCAATGTGGACATTCAATGGAGATCGATTCGTTCATCGCAACGCAACCAACGTGGTGCATCGCAGGCGTTCGTCAAATTCCATCAGGCCAAAAAAAACTGGAACACCCCGCCCTTGGACTCCACAGGATCAGGTCTCGCGCAATGAGATCGCAATCGGCGCCCTGGCCGCAGCGAGGGCCGGAAACAAACCGCCGATAAATCCGATGAGCAACGCGATGCCGATGGCCAGCCCCAACAACCACGGGGTCACGCGGAACGCAAAGGCCACCTGGCTGAACGTTTGGAAATTCATGGTCGAGGTGGTCATTCCATCGAAGGCGATAAATGCCGCCGCCGCGCCGATCACCCCGCCGAGCAGCGCGACAAAGAGCGATTCGACGAGCACCGAAATAATCACCGGGCTCGCCCCGAAGCCCAAGGCGCGCAGCGTGGCAATCTCCCGTCCGCGCGCCGCGACCGCGCTGTACATGGTGTTGACTGCACCAAAGAGCGCGCCGAGCGACATCATCGCGGCAATAAAAACACCGATGGTGGCAATGAGGCCGACGTTGGCGGATTGCTTCGCGAAAAAATCCTTCTGACGCACCACATCGACGGTGAGCTGCGGATTGGCCGTCAGCGCGTCCTTGAACGCATCAAACTTGTCCGCCGACACCAGCCGGGCCTGCACGGATTGATAGGAAGTCCCGCGCTGATAGGCTCCCTGCAGCACCGCCGCGTCCGTCCAGATCTCCGATTCGGCCACGCCGCCTTCCGCCGTGAAAATGCCGACAATGTCCCAGTCGTTTTTCCCGACCCGGATCTTCCGGCCGATCTCCAGGCCGGAAAATTCGCGCGCGGCCCCCGCTCCGACGATCAGCTCGGTACGACCGGGCTCGATCTGGCGACCGGCCACAATCTTCACGTTGCCCCTGACCTCGGAAGCCGGGCCCTCGACCCCTCGCAACGGCACATTGGCATCCGAGCCGGTCGATCGTTTAGGCAGATTGATAATGACAAACAGCTCCGACGACAACAACGGGCCCTTGTCGTTGCGCGCGATGCCCGCCACGTCACCGACGATCCGCGAATCATCCCGCGTCAGAATGCTGGTCATTTCACTGTCGGCCCCGCGCCGCGTGACGAACGCGACATCGTCGCGCCCCGAGGACATCAGCGTACTGCGGAGGCCGACCGCGATGGACATCACGCCCACAAAAACCACCGTCACGCCGGCGATGCCGATGGCGGTGGTGAGGGCCGAGCCCTTGCGCTCGGGCAGAGTGCGGATGCCGAACGAGGTGACAGAGAAAACCTGGGATAACCAGTTGGAGGCGGAGCTCATGATGATTGGTGTCCGGTTGGATTGGTGTGTTTACCGGTTCAGGCGCTGCGCCGCAACGCCTCGGCAATGCGCAGCCGGCCGGCTTGCATGGCCGGTAAAATTCCGGCGACAAACCCCAGGAGGAGAGTCAGGACCGCACCCACGACGAGATTGCCGGTGGGCAAATAGAAATTCGGCAGCATCGCGGCCATTGCGGGCGCCATGCCCGTGACAAGTCCGGCGCCGAGCAGAAGTCCAAGCAAGCCACCGATGAGCGCGATCGACATCGACTCGGCGAGCACGACGCCCAACACCAGACCATCACCGAAGCCCAGCGCCTTGAGCACGCCGAGTTCCGCGGTGCGTTCACGCACCCCTTGGGCCATGGTATTGCCCGCGACGAGGAGGATCGTGAAGAACACGGCACTCAGGATGCCGAGCAGGATGGTGCCGATGTCACCGACCTGCTGGGCGAACGACTGCATAAACACGCCCTCGGGCTCGGCCTTGGTTTCAGCTGCGGAGTTGGCAAATTCCTCGTCGATCGCCTTGGCGATGCCGGCGGTCTTGGTGGCGTCCGACACGCGCACGACGTACCAGCCAATGGAGCCCTGGCCCCACCGGCGCGCCTCGTCGAAGTAGTCGTAACGAAAGTAAAAGCCGGAGGTGTCGAAGCCTTTTTTCCCATCGTAGATCCCCACGAGGTCAAATTCCCACACGGCGTTGTCCGCGCGCGGCCAGATGGGCGAGTTGAGGGGAATGCGCTGGCCAACCTTCCAGCCAAAGCGATCAGCCGTCGCGCGCCCCACGATCGCGCCGGTGCGGGTCGAGAGCCAAGCCTGCCTGACCTCCGGCGAAATCAGAATCTCCGGATAAATTGAAAGACAGGCCTCGGGGTCGGTGGGATAACTGGGGAAAAAATTCTTGGGATCCTGATAGATGCCGTTGAACCAGGAGAAATGCACCAGCTCCGCCACGCCCGAAATGCGGCGGATTCGCTCTTCATAGGCGATGGGAATATTCTGGATGATCGAAACCTTGTGCCGCACCACGATCCGGTCCTTGCCCGCGAGCGCCACGCCGCCGACCAGGGCCTGCTTGACCGCGCCGAGAAACGAATAGAGCACAAACGCGATCCCGATCGAGAGCATCGTCAGGATCGTGCGGAGCTTTTTCCGCATCAGATTGCTGAGGACGAGCGACAGGAATTTCATTCCGGAGCCTCCGCGAAAAGCTGACCCTTGTTGAGATAGACCGTCCGGCTCGCACGATGCGAGGCATGCGGATCGTGCGTGACCATGATGATGGTTTTGCCCTGGTCGCGGTTCAGCGCCTGCAGCAGCGAAAGAATTTCATCACCCGATTTGCGGTCGAGATCCCCGGTGGGCTCGTCGCAAAGCAGGATGGTCGGATCGGTCACGATGGCGCGGGCGATGCCGACCCGTTGCTGTTCGCCGCCCGAAAGGGTGCGCGGATAGGCCTTCGTGCGATGGGCGAGCCCGACGACGTTGAGGGCGGTATCGACATGTTTGTGGCGCTCGGCCTTGGCCAGGTGGGTGAGCAGGAGGGGCAGCTCGACATTGCGCTCCGCGTTGAGCACCGGCAGCAGGTTGTAGAACTGGAAGACAAATCCAATGTGCCGCGCGCGCCAGCCGGCGAGGTCGCGGTCCGACATCTGGTCAACGCGCTCGCCGCCAATCTCGACGACGCCGCGGGAAGCGCGGTCCAAGCCGCCAATCAGGTTGAGCAGCGTGGACTTGCCCGAACCGGACGGACCCATCAGCGCGAGGAACTCGCCTTTCGCGACCTCGAGGTTGAGGCCCGTCAACACATTGATGTCTTCCGAGCCGCGGCGGAAAACTTTATCGACCTCCTTGATGCGGACGAGGACTTCACCATTTGAACTCATGTTTTTATCTCCGTTACTTTTGCGCCTTCATTAAGATTTTCCGGCCCTTCCACGACGATGCGCTCCCCACCGTCAAGTCCGGCGGCCAGCGACACCTGATCACCCAAAGTAGAATCCACGGTCACAGCCCGGCGCTCGATACGATCATCGCGCACCAGCCAGACAATGTCCTTTCCGTCGATACGGCGGACCGCGCTCTTGGGCACGGAGATGAAATGCGCCGGCTGCGTCCGGGCTTCCATCGCGCCTTGAAACGCCACCTTGAGTCCCATGTCCGGAAGAATCCGCGGATCAAGCGCTTCAAATCCGACGCGCACACGGACCGTCGCTTTCTGGCGGTCGGCGGTGGGAATGATCGCGATGACCTTCGAGGGAATGCGCCAGTCGGGATAGGAATCGAGGGTGACAGCGACCGGCTGTCCCGCCGAGACGCGATTGATGTAGCTCTCGTTGACGTCGACCTCCACCTCGAGCGAACTCATGTCGACGACGGTGCAAATGCCTGTGCGGGTAAATCCTCCCGAGGACATCGGTGAAATCATTTCGCCCGGCTGCGCGTTTTTGGAAATCACCACTCCGGTGAAAGGCGCGCGGATGATGGTGTCGTCGAGCTGCTGCTTCCAAATAGACACCTGTTCATTCGCCACCTTGAGGTCCGCGTCCTGACGCGCGAGACGCGCGCGCAACATCGCCGCATCGGCAAACGCACGATCCACATCGGCCAGGCTGACGCCCTGCACATCGGCGATCTTTTGGGTGCGCAAGAGGGCTTTTTCCGCGAGATCGAGATTGGCCTTGGTTTCGCCGAGCCCACTGCGGGCCGACTCCAGCTGCGCCCGCGCAAGATTGAGGCTGGCCTCGACATTGGAGGCGTCGATGTGCGCGAGCACCTGGCCCTCCTCGACCTTCAGGCCTTCTTCCACCAGCACGTCGAGCACGCGCCCGGTCGCCTTGGATGACACCGTCGCCTGCCGCCGTGCCGTCACGTAACCGGAGGCATTGAGCAGAGTCCGCGGGCCTTCCGTTTTGACGGCCTGGGCAATGGCGGTGCGAACCTCCACGGCCTTGGGGCGCAGGAAAAACCAAATTGCCACGGCGAGAACCGCGAGAACCACCAGAGCCCAGCCCAGCCGTCCAGCCACATTGCTCCGCGGCTGCGTGGTCGGTCGCTGGATCTTCAACTGGTCGAGAGTCTGCTTGTCGTGACTCATGAGCGTGGGGCCGGCACTGTAGTCTTGAAACTCATCCGTGGTTTGTCTTAGTGACTAAGATAATCACCCCGCGTAAAGCAAGAAAATGCCGCCAGTCGCCACCAAGCACGCCGCTTTAATCCACGCCCTCAACCACGAAGGCCGGCAATACAGCACGGCCGTAGTGGTTTTCCACCACGCCGTCTCCCGGCGGCTGGGGTTGAATGCGGGCGACCATAAATACGCCGACATCCTGATGCGCTCGGGACCGATGACCGCCGGCAAGCTCGCCGAAATCACCGGGCTGACTTCTGGTGCGATCACGGGCATTGTTGACCGGCTGGCCCAAGCCGGCTGGGTCAAGCGCATCCAGGATCCAGCGGACAAACGTCGCGTAATCCTGACCCCGATCCACCATCCTAAAAAGGCGAAGGAAGTGCAGGCGGTTTTTGGTTCATTGATCACTGCGATGGGGCAGCTGTCTGGTTCCTACAGTGACACCGAACTGGCGTTGATCCTCGATTTCATGGCGCGCTCCCGCACCATCCTCCTCGAACAAGCCGTCCAGGTCGGAGCGAAAAAGAAACCTCAGACCGCTCGAAACGTAAAACGTCGGCGGGCGCGCTAGGCGACCGGCCAGAGCTTCCTTGTAAGGACAGGCCGGCTCAAAGCGACATCCACAGGCGAACGGCTCATTCGCCCGGCGTGATTGCCAGTCAGTAGTCAATTCGCCCAGTCAACCGGCAGAAAAAAGCCGCTCACCGTTGAAGTGAGCGGCTTGATTAAATGGTGCCCGAGGACGGACTCGAACCGTCATGCTTTTAGGCACAGGCTTCTGAGACCTGCGTGTCTACCAATTCCACCACCCGGGCAAAAAATTCTATACAATTTATCAATAACTACTAACGAAAGAGAGGTCTTTCGTGGGTTTATTTTTCCTACGCCGCTTTTTCTCATTTTAAGCCCGGATTCGGCTAAAATGTGAACAAGGAGTGGGAAAGAACAAACGTCACGAACCTCTTCGCAATCGTCAGAACGCAAAGTACTACGCCCGCGTTAAAGTCAACGGCAAGCAGAAATAGCGCACCCTCAAAGCTGAGGTCTTCGGGACCGTGCGATTCTGTCTTCTCTAATGACGGTTAATGCGTTGTCGCATGTTAAATCGTGCCATGGGCCGCAATTAAAACTCAAGGTGCCGGCAGGCACTCCGATTCCAGTAAGTGGAATGGATTCCACCGCGCATGCTTATCAAAGGTTCATGGTATCACTGGGCACCGCGTTGCTGGGCATGGGCCTGAGTGGTTGCACCTCAAGTTCCAGCTTAAGCGGCACCGCACCGCATTCCACGGTGTCACGTGACACTGCGATCAGCTTGGCGAAGCAAGTCGCGACCAGCATCGGTGGCCGAGTGTATGCCATTGCGCCCTCCGGCAGCATGCTTCCGACCCTCGATGCCGGGAGCATCGTGACGGTCGAAAAAGTCACTTTGGAGAAATTAAAGCGGGGTGATATTGTAATTTACCGCAACGCCGCCGGACTGCCCGTGATTCACCGGCTCTACGAAAAGCATGGCGACCGATGGTTCGTATTGGGCGACAACAATACCGCCATTGATCGCGAGACCGTTTCGGCAGGCAATTTTCTCGGCCGGGTTTGCACGATATTCTACACGTCAGCGAGAGACGAAGGGGCTGGTCACGCCAGCATTGCCCCGCAATTCACCGCCGTAGCCGGCACGCCTTGAGAGATCACGCGGCTTCAAGGTGGCCTGAAGTCTCAACCGGCTCGTCGCGAATTCCGCTGTCTATTCGGCTCGCGTTTCCCCGGCCCAACTCAAAGAGCCTCCACTGCAGGCTAAAATGACCGGGAAGCTTGGGCCTGGTTTTTCAAAACGCCGATCTTGCCGCGCCTTGTGCGCAAACCGAGCACGCCGCAAAATATAATCCCGCTCAAAAGCACTGCACTGGTGGAGGGCTCGGGAATCGCCGTCACCTCGAGCGACAAGGAAGTCCCATCCATCACCAAATTGCCGGAAAATCCGTCGTGGGTGCCGATCACAAAATTTGCGAGATTAACGCCGGCGGCACTGCCAAAATTAAGCAGGCGGTAAGTACCGAGCCCGATGCCATTGTTCGAAAAATCGAAGATCGATTGGCCCGACCCGGAAAAAATCAACGCACCACCAATCGTCAGCTGATCCGAAGAGGCTGCATTCGAGCCGAGCTCGAATAGAAACCGGGAGGAATCAACCAAGTTCAAATTTCCCCCGATTAAAAGTGAACCAACGCCATCCCCCGGAGTGATGAAACCGCCGGCCTCCACGTTCACGTTGCCGCTGATTCGGCCATCGCCCGCCAGCGTGCCAAAATTCTTAATGACCACATCTCCGGTGCCCGTTGCACTACCGCTCAGGTTCCGGGCAAACAGTGTCCCACCGGAAATAGTGGTGGTGCCGGAATAGAGACTGGCCCCGAAGAGTTTCACGGTTCCGCTCTTGATTTGCGCGCTGGTGAAATTCGAAATCGCGCCATTGTAGCTGAAGGTGCCGCCAGTGCCGGGATCAATGGTCAATGCATTCGTGCCCGTCCCGCCGGAAATATTCCCCACAATGCTGGCCGAGCCACCGATGATGTTGAGCGCATCATTGCCGGCGCCGAGATCGATTGCTTTGCCACTGGCCAGTCCGTCGATGATGCCCGCGTTATTAATCGTGTCGTTGTCCGCACCGGTGAGGATCGCGGCATTGGTAACACCTCCGCCTCGAATCGTGGCGCCGGCCTCGTTGTTGATCGTGACGGTAAAACCACTGGCCGCACCGCCCACCGCAATCCCGGAATCCGACTGCCCGCGAATCAGACCGCCCGATTGATTCGTAATCGTGGTGGCGGCATAAATGGGCTCCGGCGTGCCGCTGGTATCTATGCCCGCAATGGTAATTCCGCGACCGACCGCGTTATTATTTCCGGCCGCAACCAAACCCTCGATGGTGCCGGAATTAACGATGGTCCCTCCGCCCACGGTGACACCCTCGCTCTGCGCGGGTGTCGAGGAGCTGAATGAGTTAACCGACCGGATAATGCCGGTGTTCGTGAGGTTGATGAGGCCATCGACATCGACGCCATCACCGTCGCCGGTCACACCGTTGCCGGTAATGGCGCCGCCATTGATCACCGTCACGACTTCGTTCTTGTTGATTCCGTCGATATTAAGGCCGGCACCGTTATTTCCCCTGATCGAGCCTCCGGAATTGTTGGTCACATTCATGGTGTAGGCACCGCTGTTGACGGCAATGAGGACATTGCCACCCGTGATGCCGTGGCGTGCGCCCTCAATGAGGCTGGTTCCAAAATTGGTGATGCTGGTGGCCGTATTCGTTTGGGCATCGATGCCGTCACTGCTGCTTCCAGAGGTGGAGGTCGCTTTGATGGTACCATAATTGTTTACCACGCCGCCCACCCCTGGACGTACCGCATCGGCTTCGGACGCTTGCATGAGACCCGTGGAAAAATTATTGATGATGTTAGCGCCCGACAAAATCGCGGTAAAATCAACCGCCTGTGATCCACCCTTCGAGGCATTGAGCGAAGTCATCGTTCCATAATTATTCAAAGTCACACTCGCGGGCGTTTTGTTCAGCTGGATGACATCCGAATCCGCTGATTGCATCAGTGCCCCGGCATTATTGGTCACCGTCAAACCCGCCTTGCCCGTATTATCGCGAATCACCCGTCCGGTGCCGGTCTGGATGATGTTCCCGCTATTGGTGAGGGTCGCGTTGTCACCGGAGATCGTCACTGCGTCGGTGCCGCCGCTGACAGAAAGCGTGGCCCCACTGTTCACGACCCCGGTTTGTCCTGCCCCGGTGCCCAGCGTTTTCGCTGATGAATCAGTGCCGCTGCTCACCGTAAACGAAGTGGCATAAACCGGCTGCACCATGAGCGCAAGCAACGCAGCAACCGGGAAGATCCGGCTCCGCAGAGCAAGATTGGGAAAGAAAATGGGGCGGGTCATGAGTTGAGGAGAACGAGAATTCTCCCCTGAGCACCATCCCAATCGAATCGCTTTTGTTACGGGCCAGTTAAATGGAGGTGACGGCCCAATGGCAGCCCCCTCCACGCAAAAACCGCGCGCGTGCTTTGCCACCGAAAACCTGCACCGATAATTCTGCAAAAGTCAGGCCTGCCTTCCTGCGAAACGAAACCGATCCGCGCGCTTAAGCTTCAATCCGCATTCCGAGTCTCGCTCAATTCACTTCCGGCGATACGGCAGCAGACACTGCCAGTTCCGCAATCGGCGCAATGACCGGAATCACCTTGCGGGAGCGCTGCTGCTTCCGGGTTTTCGCCGACGCTTTTCGGCGGCTAACCGCGGCCTTGGCGGCAGCGAGTGCCTTTTTCAATTCCTTGAGTTCACGTCGGGCAGCTTTTGCCGCCTTTTTTGCCTGTTTGAAAGTTTTGCGGACGCGCTTGAAATCAGCCTTCGCGATCTGCGCCATTTTTTTGGCTGCATCAGACCGTTTCCTAGCGGCCGTGATCTTGTCCGTGATTTCACCGGACTTTGGCTTGGTCTTAACTGTGGAGAGCGGGGTGTTTTTCATGGAAATTATTCGACTAAAGACGCACTCAAACCGCCTCTCGTCGTAATCCGAAAGCGAAGCGGCCCCAACAAACGGTCCTATGATGTTCATCACAACCACCGCCGATGGCAACCGCAGGAATGTTACAATTTTTCCGCCCCACACCTTGTTAATCTGAATCAACAGGCACCCGCCGCACGCGGACAAAGCCCCTGCTCCGCCCGTCAACCCCAGGCGAATGCCCAATAGTTCTTTGCTAAATCGTCACCAAGTTGCCGCGTTTCCGACACATAGTGGCTGTACCATCCCGGGCCTTATGAATGCAGAAATATTGCTACGCCCGGCGCCCACCATCTGCGCCCGTGCCAAAAATCGTCTGCGATCCGCCTTGCCGGGGCCCAACAATCCCGTTCCGGCGCCGTCCGCACCGCCCCGCGCAGCCACTAACGGTTGACCGGCCGTCATCAATCTTTTGTCCCTCGAAGCATTCAGGAAAAGGCAACCTCGTTTCTAAATTACCACGTGAGACTCAACCTCCAGTTCAATCGTTCACGCGCTGATCAACCCATCCCATGATCCCCCCCTCATATCTCGTAGGGACTGCGGCGGTGACTGAAAATCTCCTGAAACGGAAATGGTCGGCCATCATTCTTCGTCATTTGGCCAGCGGCATCACCGATCCGGCCCAGATCCGTAAGCAGGAATTGGATCTGTCCCAGAGCGCGATGAATGAACGGCTGCGCAACATGATTCGATTCGGCCTGATCGCGCGGTATCCGGGCGCATCCACTTCGAAAGTAGTGGAATACCGGCTCACCGCGAGAGGCCACAAGATGCTCAAGGTACTTAATTTCATTGATCAACTGGACGAGGAAGCCAGCCAGCAGGACCGGCATGACGAAGAAAGCACCCTGGTAACCATCCGACGGACCAAGATCAGCTCGGCCGCCAAAAAGCGGATACTCATCAAAGAAACCGGCAAACCAAACAACCCACTCCCCTCGCAGAGCGTAAAATACGCCTAATTCTCCCATGAAACCAAATCTAGCCATTCTCCTTGTACTATTGCCCCTCGCCGCCGAATTGAGCGCGAAAGAAGCCACCGCTTCCTCCCGCCACCAAAGCCCAACGGAACAAAATGAAGAACAAACTCCCGCCGTGATACTCGCGGACCAGGTAAAAGAGATTGCCGCGTCGTCCGCGATGTCGCGCAAGAGCCAGTCGAAATTGATCACCAATGCGGTCCACATGGCCATCACAGCCGCCATCGAAGGAATCAAGGATCCGGCGGAGCGTTTGAGCGTTGCCTTGGAACTCGCCACCGTGGCCGTCCAGGCCGCGCCCCAATTTTCCGCCACGATTGCCAGCGCGGTATCCGGTATTCCCTCCATCGCCGGAATTGAAGGTGCCCTCGAGCATATCCAATCGGCCGTCCAAGCCGGCCTCGACGCCGGGCACGAGCCCGACCTGGCGAATCCTGCGGTAAACCCAGCCCACTCCCAAAAACACGAGTTTGGCGGGCCCAACCATGGCGAGACCGTCGTCAGTCCTTCCCATTGATGCATCGAAAGCGGCCGCGTATGATTTCCGTTCCTAAATCTTCTTTGCACTGCGTCGCCCTCGCAGTGCTCTTTTCCATTTTTTCAGTCGCCGACGGCCACGCCAAAACCGGCCAGTCCGCTGCGCCGCCGCGGGGTGCAGCTGAGAGCCCGGAGCAATCAGATGCGGCCGGCGATCTGGCCGACCAGGTGTCTGAAATTTCTCATTCGGCGGCGATCTCCCGCGCCAAAAAAGAGAAACGCATTTCAACCGCCGTTCGCGTCGCCGTCGTTGCAGCCACCGCCTACAAACAAAAGCCCGAGGAGGTTTTGGGCGTCGCGCTCGATCTGACCGAAGCGGCGACCCGGGCCGCGCCTGGCTTCGCCGAAGTGATTGCGAATGCGGTTTCGTTTACGCCCGCGCTCGCGCGGATCGATAACGCCGCGGGCCAGATTCGCAGCGCAGCGTATGCCGCGGCGAAAAGACCCAACTCACCACGGCAGACGCGAGTGGCGGCGGCCAAATCCCGGACACCAGCCAAGCCCCTGGCGGACGCACCGGAAGCCCCCGCCACCCGACACCGCTCCCGAACGGCATCCAATCCAGAGCCTGAAACCGAAGCGCCCCTCCGCGAGTATGCGGCCGACTCCGTCATGTCCGACGGGGAGTCGATGGCACACAAATCTTCGCTGGGAGGTAACACCACATTCAATGTGACGGCCAATTTGAGCGTCAGCCACGATGACAATATTTACCTCAGCAGCGCCAATGAAGTGAGCGACACGGTCTACGCGTTTATTCCGGGAGTCGCGTTCAGTTTCGGCCAAAACTCTCTGGCCCACGGATCGCTGAGTTACAGCACGGCCTTCACGAGATACGCAGATAAGACTTCGCCCAACGTTAATCTCGGCAATGGCGCTGCTGCGTTTGGTTATGATAGCGGGAGTCTCGCAGTGAATGGAACGGCGTCGTTCCAGCAACTGAATCAAAACAACAATGAGGTCGCGGCCCTCGGACAGAAGGCGATCTTCCGCCGCGATGTCCTCGGCCTGAATGCTAGCGTCGAATCCCACCTCACCGCCAAGACCAGTGTCATGACCGGAGCGAATTATTCCAAGTCCGAGTATAAAACGGCGGGACTGACCGGCAGCCAGGAGACGGAAGTGCCATTGAAAGTCTTTTACGAAACCTCGCCGAAAGTCAGTGTGTCGACCGGCGTTTCCTATCGTCGTGTTAATCCGCAGAACGGCGGCGCCAAGGGCAAGGATATGGACTACAATCTTGGTGCCCGGGGCAACTTTACGGCCAAGCTCAGCGGGACCCTCTCCGTCGACTATCGGACCCGCACCGTCGGAAGCAATCCGCGCGAAAACCTCTGGGGTCTCAATGGCTCCTTAAACTACGAGTTGACGCCCAAAACAACTTCCACGCTGGGCATTTCGAACGACTTCAGCACGGGAGCCTTGGGCGAATCCTTAAAGAACAGCAGTTACGATCTGCAATTATCCACCGACTTGACGCCCCAGTGGCAATTGGGCGCGACGCTCGCTTATCGACGCGTAGAATATGGTCCGTCGGTCTTCAGCCTGAATAATGTCACGACGCCAGTTGATCGGCGCGACAAACACTGGGAAGGCGGTTTGCAGGCGACCTACCTTTTCCGCAGCTGGCTCAGCGCGACGGCCGACTATACGCTCCGCCGCAATCACTCCACCCTCACCGGCGCGGAATACACCGACAGCATCCTCAGCCTGATGCTGGGCTGGCGCTACTAACTGCATCTGAGGAACTGCTGTATGCGAAATTCATCCCTCCCTTCTGCGCTGACGGCCGCTGCCTTACTTGTACTCGGCGGTGCCCTGCTTGTCACCCCGGCACACGCCTCCCGCAAAGACCCGAAGCCAGCCAACCAACTCGCTACCTACAAATTGCGGCCGATGGATTTGATTAAAATCCAAGTCTTTCAAGAACCCGAACTTGATCGCGATCTGCGCATTTCCCAGGACCACACCATCGTGGTTCCCTTGATTGGGATTGTTGATGTGCGGGATCTCACGGTCCGCGATGCCGAGACCCTCATCACCGAGCTTTATCAGCGCGATTATCTGGTCAATCCCCAGCTGAACATCACGGTCACGGAATATTCGCAGCGGAACATCAATGTTCTCGGTGCGGTGAATTCCCCCGGCTCGATATTGATGCCGCCGGAAAAAAATCTCACGCTGCTGGATGCCATCGCACGTTCAGGCGGTTTCTCCCGTCTGGCTAATCGCAATAAAGTCAGCCTGACCCGGACTCAGGCCGACGGGCAAACCGTGAATTTCACGATCAATGCCGACCAGCTCGTTTCCGGCGATACCAGCAACCGTTCAACCATTCAGGACGGTGACATCATTTTCGTTCCCGAGCGGATCCTTTGATTCACCGGCCGTCCTCCTCCGCTATTGTTCTCATGAAACCTTCTTCCCGGCCTTCGGGCTCCAACAACGCCTTTGGCGAAACCGATTCCGATCACACCGAAGCCGAAGAAAAGCATTTTCTGCGGAACAGCTGGCTCATGGTGGTCGAACGCAAATGGTACGCGTTGGCGGTATTTGCCCTCACAGTGCTGGCGACCGCAACCTACACCTTTCTCACGACGCCGATCTACGGCGGGAGCGCCTCCATTCAGGTACTCAAGCACGGACCCCAGGTATTGCGCGTGGCTGATGTGGTCGAGAGCAGTGTCACCAGCGACTCTGATTTCAATACTCAGATCAAAGTGCTAGAAAGTATCGCGATCGCCCAGAACGTGGCTGCCCGGCTCACGCCCGAGGAAACCAAACTCCTGGTCGATCCGTACAAGAGCCGCTCCGGCGAACCTCCGAGCGCCACCGGAATCATTTTACACCGGAAAGTCGTCCCGCAAAGAATGACGCTGATCACCCTGATCCAATTCCAGCACCCCAATCCGAAGATGGCGGCCCGCGTGGCAAATCTGCTTGCATCTGAATACATCGCCTACAACTCGCGCCTGCGCATCGAGGAGTCCTTGAAGGCGGTGGATGACCTGAAGGATCGCGCCGATCAACAACGCAAGCGGGTTGATGAGATTGCCAACGCACTGCAAACCTTCCGGCAGCGTGGAAACCTGATTTCCCTGATGCAGAGCAAGGATATCGTGACCGAGAAACTCAAAGCCCTGAACATGCTGACGACCTCGACCAACTCGCGCTTGAAAGAAGCGGAAGTGCGGTGGAACCAAGTGCGGGATTGGAGCAAAACGGGACGGGATCTCGCGGAGCTGCCTTTCGTCACCGCCCAGCCGAAGGTGGCCCAGTTGAGTCTACAAGTTACCACCCAAAAGCTGGCCGTCGCGCAGTTGCAGGAGCGTTACAAGGACAAGCACCCCCGACTGATTGAAGCAATCAACGGCCTCGCCCAAACCGAACAGGAATTGAAAATCGCGCTTGATACCGCCGCGACCTCGGTGAAGTCCGAATATGAGAATGCCCTCCAGAATGACGAAGGCGCACGCAAGGCGCTGGTCGATCAGGAAGCCAAGTCATTGGATTTGGATAAATCCGCAGTGGAGTATGAAAATCTAAACCGTGAATTCCGCGTGAACGAACAGCTGCTGGAGTCGATGATGTCCCGGATGCGCGAAACTTCCGTCACCAGTAGCATTGAGATGGAAAGCGCCCGGATCATCGATCGGGCCGTCGAACCCACCAACCCGATCTCGCCTAATGTCGGCGTCAATCTCGCCCTTGGTGTGCTCGGAGGGCTCTTCCTTGGTTTCAGCTTCGCCTTTCTCCTGGCAACCATTGACGACAAAATAAAAACCACTTTTGACGTCGAAACCCTGGTGGGCCTGCCGTTGCTGGGCCTCATCCCGCGCGTTGAACGGATGGAACAACCTGACAAGGCCCAAATTGTTTCGAACGGTGCCGACCGCATGGTGACGGAAGCGTTTCTATCCCTCTATTCGACGCTGCGCATCAATGACGAAAGCCGCAACGCAAAGCTAATCCTCGTCACCAGCACGCTGCCGGGAGAAGGAAAATCTTTCATCGCGACGAATCTCGGGCTGACCTTCGCCTCGCAAGGCCAGCGCACGGTCATCATCGATTGCGATCTGCGTAAACCAAATATCGAACGGTCATTCCGGCTGAACGTGGGCAAGGGCGTGGTCAACTATTGCGCGAACGCCGCCACCCTGGACGAGATCATCGTGAAAAACGTCCACCCCAATCTTGATGTCATCACGGTTGGCGCCCGGGCCAAAAACCCGATTCACATGCTCAACAGCAAGGAATTCGAAACCCTGGTCGCCGAACTGGGCAAACGTTACGACCGCGTGCTGTTTGATACTCCGCCACTCGGTGCGGTCAGCGATGCCCTCAACATCCTCCCTTTAATGGACGGGGCGATCTACACGATCCGTTTCAACGGAGCGAAACGCGGCGCAGTTCAGCGCTGCGCGCAGCGGCTCCGCTCGGCGAACATTCCGGTCTTTGGGGCCGTGATGAACGACATGAAGGCCGGCCTCACCGGGGCCTATTATTACATGGATACAAACAGCAAGGCCTTCAAAGAATATTATGATCCAAAACTGCAGGATGCACCCGCGCGTGCCGCCGGCTAATCTTGCCCGCTCAAGCCTGCGGCAGTTTGTTTCGAAAAGCGTCTTCCGCTGCACATTCGCCGACCCTTCTGTTTCTGCCGGACATCATTGACCCGCACCGACCCGAGGCCGGCGGCAGCGCACGACCAAAGCGAGTGACGCCACCCCGAGCATAATCGCTGATGTCGAAGGCTCGGGAATCGCGCTGATTTCAGCGGAACCGGACAGAGCGGTCGCGTCTTTGTTTGGCGTCAAAGAGAAGGCGACGTCAAATTGCCAATAATTGATTGAGCTGAGATTGCCGTACGCCTCGGCATAATCGGTTCCAAACGGGTTGGTTTTAAAGGCCGACGTATGCGCGGTTCCCACATCCACTCCGGCATTCAAAAAGGTCAGGCCGCCATCGGTGGAAAGCTTCAATGTTTGAATTTCGCTGATGCCATCGCCGTCAAAGTCACCGAGCACCGGAGTGATCTGCGCATTCTGCGTGGTGTTCCCCCGGGTCACACTGCCGGCGATGTCGGCGTTGATGAAATAATTTCCCGAAACCGGAGGCACGATGGATTCCCCATAGGAAAAGGTGAAGGTCTGATTCACCGCCGTATTGTTCTTGGCCGAAAAACTGTAGGTCATCGTCGGATCGATGTTGCCGTTGGCTTTGAGTTGCACGGTCGATTGCGCCACGAGCCCATTTGCAGTCGTCGTCGTGGCGATGCTTTGCCAGGTGAGAATCTTTTGATCCATCACCTGGTCATTGGTCACATCAATATTTGACCAGCCCCAATTGCCGACCACGCCGGGCAGACTGCCCGGCGCAGTCCCCACCGGCACCGTACTCAAATCACCCGTGCTTGAGTCGTAATTGGAAAGGAGACCTGACACATCCTGACTCTCAATCAGCTGTCCCGCCTCGTCACGGATGGAAAACTTGAACGTCCGGTTCTGGCTGGCCGCGGGCCCGGCATAGGCCGCTTGCATCAGTGCTGTCCCGAAAACCAATGCTAAAAAAATGCGGCTCGACCAGGTTGACGACACTCGGGGGCGATTAGGAATTTCAATCGCAGAAGCGCAAAGGCGGGCAATGGTCATGGGGGGAAGCAAGTTTCAAAAACATTTGTGGGTAGCACGGAAAAAAGCATCCGTGCGCCCTGATTTTATCAGAAAACTCGCCGCGCTGCGTGACGAAAGAGTCAAGAACCCATGACGGTCCGCGTTACAGCGAGGCAACAAGGCTCGCCGCAGGTTCCCTCGCATCGCCTGCCTGACCCCGAACTCAATTGAGCTCAGTGAAAAGATCCGAGGCGGAAAAGACCAATCGGTCGTTGGCTAGGCCGCGATGGCACGGAACCGCCGGCGCAACACAGCGAACCCCAATATCCCGATTCCACTTAGCAACGCATAGGTGGACGGCTCCGGAATCGGGCTGGGCGGATGCCAATGGTCTCCCGGCACAAAATGATAGTGGTGCTCAGCCAACCCGGCGGATTTCAACTCCGCAAAATCACCGGCCTCCACCCAGAGATTCCGGTGGCCGACCGATGAACTCGACGCGTCATCCCTATGATCTGCCCTGAAAACTCCATACGAGGTTTCCGTCGCTGCGGAAACGGCCCCGTAGCCCCAAACGTCCTGATGAACGCTGACGGCTTGTTCCTTTTCAGCACCGGACGATTCAGTCCAAGCGGCCGAAGACGAAGCGAGGAATGAAAGAACAGGCTGCGCCTTGGCCGCATGGGTAAATAAAGTGGCTGCAACCAGGCTGGCGATAATCGGTGTTTTCATGGGAAATATGGTTTCATTATAATCGGTGACTTGTAGCACATTAAGGACCCACTGGCAGATAAATAGTTCGAGGCGCCGGAGCGGATTCATCACTAGCACTCCTCAAAGCATCGGCTCAAACAAGGATCGCGCGGTTACGAACAGGAAAACTTTAGGTGACGACGCCGGGCAAAATCACTCGATTTGCGTGCAGCCGCTATGAGTTTGCCGGCGAGTTCTCCGTAGCCGTTTTCCCGACCGCCGCGGTCGTCTTTTTCTTTTTTTCCTCCTCGTCCTCATCATCGCCGCCGTAACCGAGGACTTCGACCGAAATCAACGACGGAAGCTCGGTGGGCTGCTTGGCGGCGGAGTTTTGTTTCGCCACATCGGTGGCGGCACTGGAGGCGCCGGCGGACGCGGTCGATGCCGCCGTGAGTGAACCGAGATTTGGCGCCGGCGGAGGCGGTGGCGTGCCGGCGGTAGTGCCACCTACCTGAATATTCGAGGCATTCAGGACAAATTGCGCCGCGATGTTGAGATTGCCGGAGGAACGAATGCCCGCATCCCCGGCGTCAACCGTTCCAGCGGGCGCGATCAAATCGACGTCTCCGGCGGCCACGCCCGCCAAGGTGGCCAACACGCCAATGCCACCGCCGGTCGCGAGGCCGGCCAGATCGTTCTTCACGTCACCGCTCTGTGGATCAATCAAGACACGAGTTGGTGGCGCCGACTTTACGGTTTTCGACCCGCTCCCTGCCGCAATATTTCCGTTGGTGGACCAGATGATTTCATTGCCGCCCCGCAAGGTAAAGATGCGGGAGGTACCGACGTTGACGTTGCCATTGGCAAAGAGCGCGATGTCCCCGCCGTGAGCGGTCAGGATGCCCTGATCCGCATTTTGCAGATCGGTCGCGCGGCCCACCGTGATGTCGCCGCCCGGAGCCGTGACCGTGATATTGCCCCCGTTGGTCGTTTCGATGAGGCGCGTCGCCAGGGTAATGTTACCTTTCCAAGCCTGACCGGCAAACAGGGCTCCGAGCGCCTTGGCTGCTGGCGTCTTTCCGGTCGCACTGGTGGTGGAATTGGTCGTCAGCTTCGCCGAATCAGCCAGCACTTGGGAAAAAATCTTCAAGGCGAGCGAATGCTGCTGATCAACCGGCAGCTGGGTGAAGGCCGACCACACTTGGGCATCGGTGTTGCTCGCATTGCCACCGATGAGCCCATTCAGCTGCGGCAAATACTGCTTTGCCTCCAGACCACCCGTCACCGGATTCAGGTACTGATCAACAAACCCGCTGCCCGCAGCGTCGCTGAAATTAAGCCGGCGACCAAACAATGTCGTGATTGCCTCGTAGCCACTGTTGTAATTGCCGAAGTCCGCCGACACTGCGTTATTGCGGTCGCGGCCGGCATTACGAAGCACAAGATAGAAAACGTCCAATGCGAGCGAATTCCGCTGAGCCGCTGGCAGACGGTTAAAGGTTTCCCAAACCTGGGCATTCCCCGCCGCCGCATTCTTGGGGTCGACGACCACGCCCAAAATTTTCCCCAACTCCGGCAGCAGCGTGGCCGAGCGGTTGCCCGCAGTGGACGGATTAAGAAACGCGTTGATGAAGCTCGGGAAGTCGAGATCACTGCGGCTCAGTCCACCGACCGGACCCAGTCCCGCGGCTACGACGATATCG
>JANYDX010000124.1 GCA_025363395.1 Verrucomicrobiota bacterium | reverse complement strand
GTGGGGCGTATCCGCCGCCGCCGCCGCCGCTGCCGGCCCAGCCGCCGCCGCCGGCCCAGCCGTTGCCGCCGAAGAGAAGACCGAGTTCACCGTTGTCCTCCTCGAGGCCGGCGCGAACAAGATCGGCGCCATCAAGGAAGTCCGCGCCATCACCGGCCTGGGCCTCAAGGAAGCCAAGGACCTCGTCGAAGGTGCGCCCAAGCCAGTCAAGGAAGGCGTCAACAAGGCCGAAGCCGAGGAAATCAAGAAGAAGCTCGAGGCCGCCGGCGCCAAGGTGGAACTCAAGTAACCACTTGCGGTTTTCGCATTCTAGACTTCTCCATTCACCGAGACAGGCCGTGTCCAACCGCGGCCTGTCTTTCGGCTTTGTTTCAATCGTTCTTTCCGCGCAGCGCGACACCGCGTCCTGCGTCTCACTGCCGGTTGTTCGCTCCTGAACAGCTGAGTTTCGCTTCTTTCTTTTCAGTTCACATTTAAACGGGAAATTCCATGGCCGACCGCACTCATACCGAACGCATTAACTTCGGCAAACTCCGCGAAGTCATTCAGCCGCCCAATCTCATTGAGCTGCAGATCAGTTCCTATCTCGAGTATCTCCAGAAGGACACGCCCGAAAAACAGCGCAAGCCCTTTGGTCTTGAGGCGGTCTTCCGCGAGGTATTCCCGATCCATTCGTATGACGAGCGCCTGACGCTTGAATACGTTTCGTACACCATCGGCGAGCCCAAGAGCTCCGAGATCGAGTGCCTCCGCGAAGGCACGACCTACGCCGTTCCCCTTTACGTGAAGCTCCGCCTGCGCGAAGAAGACTTCATCAAGGATGAGGAAATTTTCATGGGCGACATTCCCATGGTGACCGAGCGTGGCTCATTCATCATCAACGGAGCCGAGCGCGTCGTTGTTTCCCAGTTGCACCGTTCTCCCGGTATCTGCTTCGAGGTTGCCACGCACCCGAACGGCAAGCTGCTGCATTCCTTCCGCATCATTCCCGACCGCGGCACCTGGCTTGAAGTGCAGTTCGACAATAACGACCTGCTGTACGTCTATCTCGACCGCCGCCGCCGCCGCCGCAAATTCCTCATCACGACGCTGCTCCGTTCCATCGGCTTCAGCAACGATCTGGATATCCTGAATCTCTTCTACACGATCCAGGAATTGAAGGTCACCAAGGCCCTCGATCTCGAAAATGTTTCGACCCTCGTTCTCGTCGAAGACGTGATCGATGCCCAGAAGGGCGTCGTTCTCGCCCGCGCTTTCGAACCGCTCACCAAGGCCATTGTTCGCACGTTCGAGAAGCATGATATCAAGTCGATGCGCGTCATCGACACGACCGTGGATGAAGGTGCGATCATCCGCGCCCTCAAGAAAGATCCGACCCGCAACGAAGAAGAAGCGTTGAAAGAAGTTTATAAGAAACTCCGTCCCGGTGAACCACCAACCACCGCGAACGCCAAAGCTCTGCTCAAGCGCCTGTTCTTCGATCCAAAGCGCTACGATCTCGGCCGTGTCGGTCGCTACAAGATCAACCAGAAGCTCGATCTCAAGATCGACCTCGAGAACCGTATTCTCGACAGCTCTGACATCGTCGCCGCCACGAAATACCTCGTTCGCCTCAAGAAGAGCGACGGGATCGTGGACGATATCGATCACTTGGGTTCACGCCGCGTCCGTACCGTCGGCGAACTTCTCGCCAATCAATGCCGCGTCGGTCTTTCCCGCACCGAGCGTTTGGTCCGAGAGCGCATGACGCTTTATGACCAGAGCGTTGACTCGATCACGCCACAAAAGCTGATCAATCCCAAGGCGCTGACGACGGTCATCCGTGACTTCTTCGCCCGCAGCCAGCTGTCGCAGTTCATGGACCAGATTAATCCGCTGGCCGAGCTGACGCACAAACGCCGTTTGTCCGCTCTCGGGCCAGGCGGTCTTAACCGTGAGCGCGCCGGCTTCGAAGTCCGCGACGTTCATCCGTCGCACTACGGCCGCATCTGCCCGATCGAGACGCCCGAGGGCCCGAACATCGGTCTGATCAATTCTCTCTCCACCTACGCCCGCGTTAACGAATTCGGTTTCATCGAGTCGCCTTACCGCGTCGTCGAGAAGGGTCGCGTTTCCGACAAAGTGGTTTACCTCACTGCCGACCAGGAAGAAGGCAAAACCATCGCCCAGGCTAACGCGGAGGTCGATGACAAGGGTAACTACATTGGCAAAGTTACCGCCCGTAACTCCGGCAACTTCCTTGAAGTGACCGCCGAAGAGGTGGACTTGATGGACGTTTCGCCCAAGCAGGTCGTGTCTGTGGCCGCTGGTTTGATTCCGTTCCTCGAGCACGATGACGCTAACCGCGCGCTCATGGGTTCCAATATGCAACGCCAGGGCGTGCCGCTTCTCCAAACCGAGGCGCCCTTTGTCGGCACCGGTCTCGAGGCCCGTCTCGCGAGCGATTCCAAGACCGTTGTCATCGCCGAAGATGTCGGCGTCGTTGCCTCCGTCGATGCCAAGCAA
>JANYDX010000168.1 GCA_025363395.1 Verrucomicrobiota bacterium | reverse complement strand
CGAATTCCTGGAGAAGCTGTTTCTGCACCTGCATGACCTTGTTCAGGGTCTCGATCATGTGCACCGGGATGCGGATGGTGCGCGCCTGGTCGGCGATCGAGCGGGTGATGGCCTGGCGGATCCACCACGTGGCGTAGGTGGAGAACTTGTAGCCGCGGCGGTATTCGAATTTTTCGACGGCCTTCATCAGGCCCATGTTGCCCTCCTGGATCAGATCGAGAAAGGACAGGCCGCGGTTCGTGTATTTCTTGGCGATCGAAATCACGAGGCGAAGATTGGCCTCCACCATCTCGGTCTTGGCCTGGTGGGCTTCGCGGATGAAACCGCGCGCGGTTTTCAGCGTACTCGTCATCGCCTCGGGCGTGATGCGCATCTCGCCTTCGAGCTGTTTGAGCTTGGCGTTGACGGCCTTCACGTCGATCGCGACGTCCTTCTTGGACTTCGGGTGCTTGGCGCGATGCAGGTCGTGGAAACATTTTTCGACCTCTTGGATCTTCGGGCGCAGCTCGAGCAGGAAATCCTCAAACACCTTCAGCTTGAAAAAATATTTGACGTAGCAGGTGCGGAGCACGTTGTCGCGCTTCTTGAAGCGGATCGTCGCATTCTTGCGCGCTTTTTCATCGCGGGCCTTCTGGATATCGCCCCACGCCTCGGTGGCGATGGCGTCGTTGCTGCGGGTGGTCTCGACCAGCTTCTGCAGGTTTTTGAAATAGATTTCGCGGCTTTCGATTTTTTTGTCGATGACCAGCCGGTCGAAACGCTCGGTGCGCAGCAGCAGTTTTTCGCCGAGATCGGACAGATGTTTGCCGACGGGCCCGAGGGCGAAGAGGGCGGCGAGGGCGTTGATCTCGGCGGTTTCAATGCGCTTGGAAATTTCAACTTCCTGCTCGCGCGTCAGCAGCGGGACCTGGCCCATCTGCTTGAGGTACATGCGAACCGGGTCGTCGAGAATGTCGTTGTTCGACGTGCGTGATTCCTCTTCCTCGGCTTCTTCCTGACGCTGCTTGTAATTATCAACCTCACCCGGATCGAGGATGTCGATCTCGAGATTTTGCAGGATGGAAATAACGTTCTCGATGTCCTCCGGATTATCCACGGACTCGGGCAGCGCCTCGTTGATGTCCGCGTATGTGAGATAGCCCTGCTCCTTCGAGAGGCGGATCAGGTAGCGGATTTTTTCGTTCAAATCGCTGGAAAGATTTTCGAGCGCCTTCTCCTTGAATTCCTTGGCGGCGTCGGCGACGGCGGCGAGGGGCGCGCTGTTCTTCGTTGGCTCGGGGTGCTTGCCATTCGCCGCGGGTTTCGCCGGCTCGGCGTGCTTTGCCAGCGCGGCCGCGTGGGCCTTGTCCTTGGGCTCGGGTGCATGCGGTTTTGCATGTACTTTATATTTTACGGGCGGCTTGGCGGCTGGTTTGGCGTGCTTGGAAGTGCTGGGCATAACGTTGACGTAAATAATATATCCCTTGGCGTGTGACAGACGGTCGTTTTTGGCTCCGACAGGCTCAGGAACCCAAAGTAAGCTTAGGCGGACTGCGTAGCTGTTGGGTTAAATCTGAGAGCTGTTTGAAGAGAAATGGTAAATCAGTGTCAAGGTCCGTGCCTTTTGTGGCTATTTCAAGTTCTATTTGCCTCAGGCGGGGCTGAAGAAAGCGCTTCTGCAAGGATCTGAGCCCCTCGCTGGCCTTTTTGATCAAATCATCGTCGTCGGAAGTTTCAAAAAGCAGGGTGGCAACCAATGACTTTTCCTCTTCTGTTTCAAGGATTTGGTCGATCCCGCCATTGCCCGCCCAATCGTTATGCGCCACTTCGGCGAGGAGCCGGTTGAGGAGGAGGCCGGCCGGATGCGATTGATCGATCCATTCGTGCGGCAATTGGGTCGCCAAGGCGCGCAGCAGCGACTCGTGATGCAAACAAAGAAAAAGCAAATGAGCTTCGGTGGCACTGTCGGGCTTGGCGGGCCCCGCTTTCGCGACGACGGCGGGCGCCGCGTTGGAGTTGGCAAACCGTCCTGTGCTGCGCCGCGCCATCAGCGCTTGCAGATCCCTTTCCAGGGCGCCGAGTGGCACGCGGAGATACAGCGCGATTTCTCCCAGAAACGACATGCGGGACACGTCCGAGTCCGTCTGCGTGAGGATGTCGAACAACGCGGTGGCGGCGCGCGATTTTTGTTCGGCGGAAGCGGTCGCGGCATTCGGCAAAATGGATCGGCAGGCAAACTCCATCGCCGACAGCGCGTTCTTCTTCACCTCATCATAAGCGGCGAGGCCGCGTTCGAGGAAGAGCAAGTCTGGATCCATTTTCTCGGCGCCGGCGAGCATGAGGAAACGTACTTCCAAACCGGCTTTCAAGGCCATCGGCAGGAAACGCAGCGCGGCTTTTTGTCCGGCGCTGTCGCTGTCAAAAAAGCATTCCACCTGCGGATGATACCGGCGGAGAAGCGCGAGCTGGCCCTCGGTGATCGAGGTGCCCTGGGGGGCGATGGCGGTCTGCAACCCGACGCTCCAGCAGCGCAGGGCATCGAGCTGGCCCTCGACCAGCACGAAGGGATGACCATCGCCGGCGTGGCTGCGGGCGCGGTCGAGGTTGAAGAGCAGATTGCTCTTGGTAAAAATCGGGGTCTCGGGCGAGTTGACGTATTTCGCCTCGCGCGCCGGGTCGTCCGCCGGGG
>JANYDX010000154.1 GCA_025363395.1 Verrucomicrobiota bacterium | reverse complement strand
CATGAAAAACATCCTCGTCATCGCCGCCGTATTTTTCACCGCCCTGGCCACTGCGGCCACGGCCCCGGTATTTCAATGCCCCATGCATCCGTGGATCAAATCGAGCCACCCCGGCAAATGCACCGTCTGCGGCATGGATCTCGTCGAGGCTGCGCTGGCCGCGGCGGGCTCGGACGGCGCATCCAGCAATCTCATCACACTCACTCCCGCCACTGCGACGGTGGTCAACGTCCAGACTGCCGCCGTACACCAGGGTATCCTCGTCCGTACGCTGCGGGTCGCGGGCGTAATCGACGACGACGACACCCGGCACCGCATCCTCGCAGCCCGCGTGCCGGGCCGGGTTGAAAAACTTTTCGTCAACTATGTCGGAGCCGAAGTTCACGAGGGCGATCCGCTGGCCATAATCTACAGTCCGGAGATGCTCACGGCTCAACGTCAGTATGTGGAACGCATCAAGGCCGGCACCGCTGCCTTCACCGCCTCCGATCGGGCCGCCGCCCGCGAGCATGTCCTGGATCTGGGTCTCACCGAAGACGAAGTCACCATTCTCGAGCATACACTGGAACCGACTGCGATGGTCAACATTCGTGCTCCCATGTCGGGCACCGTCTTGGCCCGCCACGTTTATGAAGGCCAGCAGCTCAACAAGGACCAAGCGGAGGCCGAGACGCGTCTCTTCGAGATCGGCGATTTTTCCTCGATGTGGTTTGTGTTCGATGCGCACGAAGCCGACCTCGCCTGGCTGCGCACCGGCCAGATGGTCGACGTCACCACGCCATCGCAGCCGGGCCGGGTGCTGACGGCGCCCATCGCCTTCATCGATCCGAATCTCAACGAGGCCACCCGCACCGTCCGCGTGCGCGTGGTGCTGCCCAACGCCGACCGTGCCCTCCTGCACAAACAAACCGCGCTCGGCCTCGTGCGCCTGGAAGTCCCCGGCACCTTGCTCGTGCCCCGCACCGCGGTTCTTCAACACACCGGAATGCCGCTGGTTTTTGTGGAGCGAGGAAAGAACGGCTACGAGCCACGGGAAATCCGGCTCGGGCGCATCGGCGACAATGAAGCGGAGGTTTTGTCCGGCCTGGCCGAGAGTGACCGTGTCGTGACCACTTCAGCGCTTCTGCTCGATGCCCAGGCGCAACTCGCCCGCGCGGCCGCCACCGGATCCGGAGTCGCTGAACCCGTTCCGAAATCCGCGCGCGCCACGCCGCCGGCTGCCCCGGCCGCCATCAGTTACGAACACCTCAAAGCCCTGGCGCTTGGACTCGCCGATGCCGCAACCGCCCTCGCCGCCGATGATCTTGCGGGCTATCAGAAAATATTGCCCGCGATCCGCGCCGCACTGGAGGCCAGCCTCAAGGACGACCCCGGCAGTCCGCTGGCCAAATTTAAATCTGCCCTGACCGACCGCATCGACCTTAAAGCGGCGCGGCGCGACTTTGAACCCCTCAGCACCGCCGTGGCCGATCTCGCACGCGAACAACATCTCCATCACCGGGAAAACCTCCACGTTTACCAATGCAGCATGACCCAAGTCCTGGGCACGGGTCGCTGGCTTTCGCGCGACGCCCAAGTCCGCAACCCTTTCTTCGGTTCGGCCATGCCCGGCTGCGGCGACGAAGTTCCGTGAGTACCCGGCCATGATCCACCATCTCATCGCCTGGTCGCTGCGGAACCGCTTCATCGTCCTCAGCGCCTTTCTCGCGCTGTGTGCGTGGGGCGTCTTTGCGCTCCAAAACACGCCGGTCGATGCAATTCCCGACCTGAGCGAGAACCAAGTCATCGTCTACGCCGACTGGGCTGGGCGATCACCGCAAGAAGTCGAGGACCACATCACCTACCCGCTCTCGGTCAACCTGCAAGGACTCGCCGGCGTGCGCAGCGTGCGCGCCACCTCCATGTTCGGCTTTTCAATCCTCACCGTCGTGTTCGATGACAAGGTGGACAACTACTTCGCGCGCACGCGTGTCTTGGAACGGCTGAATTCCCTCGGGGATCTGCTGCCTTCCACCGTCGCGGCCCGGCTCGGCCCCGATGCCACGGGTCTCGGTTGGGTCTATCAATATTATCTGAAGGTTGATCCGACCCAGGCGCCCAACGGCCAGGGCTATGATCTCGGCCAGCTCCGCGCCGTGCAGGATTATTTTGTCCGCTACCAGCTCGCCTCCGTTCACGGGGTCGCGGAAGTCGCGGGCGTGGGCGGATTCGTGCGGCAGTGGCAGGTCGAGGTTTCCAATCTGAAACTGAAGCAGTTCGATGTGATGCTCGGCGACGTGATGGACGCGGTGGCGCAAAGCAATCTGAATGTCGGTGGAAAAACGATCGAGGAAAACGGCGCCGAGTTTGTTGTGCGCGGCATCGGCCTCATTCACTCCACAGCCGATTTGGAACAGATTCCGCTCAAGGCGCGGGGCGGCGTGCCACTTTACCTGCGCGACGTTGCCACGGTCCAGATCGGCGGGGATTTCCGCCGCGGCGCCCTCGACGTCGGCGGCCACGAGGTCGTCGGCGGCACGGTGGTCATGCGCTACGGCGAAAATGCCTGGCAGGTCATTCAAGACGTGAAGGCGAAAATCGCGGCGATCCAATCCGGTCTCCCGCCCGGCGTCACCGTCGAGCCGTTCTACGACCGGAGCGATCTCATTGCCCGCGCCATCGAGACTTTGAAGCACGCGCTTACTGAGGAAATCATTCTCGTGACCCTCGCGCACATTTTGTTTCTCTGGCACTTCCGGAGCATCCTGATTGTCACCCTGCCGCTGCCCGCCTCGATTTTGATTTCGTTTATTTTGATGAGGCAGTTCGGGGTCAGCTCGAACATCATGTCGCTCACCGGCATCGCCATCTCCATCGGCGTGCTCGTCGACGCGGGTATTGTCATGACCGAAAATGTCATCCGACATTGCGAGCGGGCGCTCGATGAAAAAGCCAGGTTGTGGTCTTCGCTTCGCGTCGACCAACCGAAGGGACTCGCCGCCGCACCCGCTCCAGAACTCACTGCCAAGGAAATCTACGATCTCACCCTGCATGCGTCCACGCAGGTGGGCCGGCCGGTGTTTTTCTCGATGGCGATCATTGTGCTGGCTTTCGTGCCGGTGTTTCTGCTCAGCGGCCAGGAGGGCAAGCTCTTCCACCCGCTCGCTTACGCCAAGACGTTCGCCCTGATCGGCGCGACCCTGCTGGCTGTGACCGCCGTGCCGGTGTTTTGCACCCTGCTGGTGCGCGGACCGTTCAAACCGGAAAGCAAAAACTGGCTGATGTGTACATTGCTCCGACTCTACGACCCGGCCTTGGATTGGGCCCTCGGCCACCGCAAGACCGTGCTAAGTTTCGCCGGTGTACTCCTCGCGATGGCGTGCGCGATCGCTTTCGGCCTGCCGCGCCCGATCTCGTCATTCGTCATTCGTCATACGTCATTTCCCGAGCGTTATACCCAAGGCTTCGGCAACGAATTTATGCCGACCCTGGAAGAAGGTTCGCTGCTGTTCATGCCGGTGTTGCTGCCGAGCACGTCGCTCACCGAAGTGAAGCGCATCATGGCTTGGCAGGATCAAGTCATCAGCCAGACGCCCGAAGTCGCGTCGGTCGCGGGCAAGCTTGGCCGCATGGACACCGCCACCGATCCTGCGCCCGTTGAGATGATTGAAACAACCATCATGCTCAAACCACAGACCCAGTGGCGCGCGGGCCTGACCAAACAAAAGCTCATCGCTGAGCTTTCCCAAAAACTCATGAACGTCCCGGGCTACGTGCCGGGTTTTCTCCAGCCGATCGAGAACCGCCTGCTGATGCTCGCCACCGGCATCCGCGCCCAAGTCGGCGTAAAAATCTTCGGCGATAATCTGGAGGCTCTCCAGGCGAAAGCGTTCGAGGTCGAGCGCGTTATTCAACAAATCCCGGGTGCGGTCGGCGTTGCTTCGTCCCGCTTGCAAGGCAAACCATACCTCGAAATTTCGCTCAACCGGGAAGTCATGGGCCGCTACGGCCTCCGCGCAGCCGACCTGTTCCGCTACGTGGAAACCGGGATGGGCGGCTCCACCGTCGGCATCACGTTGCAAGGCCGGGAGCGCTGGCCGTTGCAAGTGCGACTCGAGCGCGCCGACCGCGAGGACATCGACAAGCTCGGCGAAATTCTCATTCCCACTCCGGCTGGTCCGCACATTCCGCTCGGTCAGCTGGCCGAAATCAAGCGCGTGGTCGGGCCCAACGAAATCCAAAGCGAAAATGGCCGGCTTCGTGTTTTCGTGCAGACCAATGTCAGCGACCGCGATCTCGGCGGGTTCGTCGACGAAATCAAGGAACACGTCAGCCGCGACGTCACCCTCGGGCCGGGCATGACAGTCGAATACAGTGGCCAGTATGAAAACCAGCTGCGCGCCCGCGCGACCCTGCAATTCGTCATGCCGCTCGTGCTGCTGATTATATTTGTGCTGCTTACGGTCGTGTTTCATTCGGTGGCCGAGGCGGCGCACGTTATTCTCGCGGTGCCATTCGCCCTGACCGGCGGCGTGTTTTTGCAGGCCGCGCTCGGGTACAATTTCAGCGTCGCCGTCTGGGTGGGCTACATCGCGCTCTTCGGCACCGCGATTCAAACGGGCGTGGTGATGGTGGTGTATCTCGAGGAGGCAGTTAAGAAAGCGATCGAATCAAAAAATAGGGCGCGGACTCCGCTCTGCGCCAATGACCCGGCGGCGACGGATCTCGCCGCCCTACCGCTCACCCACGCCGAGCTTCTCGCGGCTGTGAAGGAAGGCGCACGACTCCGCTTGCGGCCCAAAGTCATGACCGTCGCGACTGCGGTGGCCTCGCTGGTGCCGATTTTCTGGGCCAGCCGCACCGGCACGGAAGTCATGCGACCGCTGGCCGCGCCCGTAATCGGCGGCATGCTCTCCAGCCTCGTCCACATTCTCATCGTCACCCCGGTGATTTTCCTGTGGCTGCGGGAACGAAAATTGCTCTCCCAAATCGCGTCTCCCGAAAGGCAAATGTCTTGAAAAACTATCCACCCGGAATTTGCCTGTATGCTGATGTCTTTCCTTCGCCACCGCCTTTTTTCTGGCGCCATTCTTCTGGCGGCAGCGGTGGTTTGGTTGGTCTCGGTCACGCTGTGCTCAGCGCGGGTGATCGGAGAATTGAGCAGGGATGCGAAAAAATTGAGGCCTGCCACAACCCGGCTCACGCCCAGAACTCGTCGCCCAGTCATGGCCAGCGCGATGGCAGTTGCGGTTGCAAGTCATTCAAGGCTTTCCCGGGACAACCCGCGGCCTTGACCAAGGCCCCGCTTCCCCGGGTCACTTTTCCCCTCTACCTGATCCGCCCGGAAGAATTTTGTTATGACTCAGGTGCGATGGTGGTCATGGGGAGGAACACCGGTCCGCCGGACCGGATGTCGGTGACAAACAGGATTGTTTTGGGGTGCGTGTTGAGTCACGCCCCGCCGCGGCTGGCATGATGGCCTCCGCGCGCCCCGCGCGCAAAGGATGCCTTGGGTCTCGAGCCTCGGGCTCGAATTCGGCTCCTTTTGGAGGTACCGGTCACACCCGTTCAGGCGCCGTTCGCCCGCAATCAGCAATCACCGACTTCCCTGAAATTTTCTTCTTCGATCAAAATTCTCGCCATGCTTATGATCAGCGCAGCGCTCGCCACTTTCCTATTCGCGGACGAGGGCCGCAGCCAAAGCCAAACCGAAGCTGCCGACAGTGCCGTGGCGGTCCTGATCATTGCCTGTCCGGGTGCGTTGGGCCTCGCCACCCCGATGTCCATCATGGTCGGAGTCGGTCGAGGAGCCCAAGCCGGAATGTTTTTGAAAAATGCCGGAGCGCTGGAACTGCTGGGAAAAGTGAAATGGCTCGTCGTGGACAAGACCGGCACGCTCACCGAGGGCAAACCCCGTCTCACCGATGCGATCATCAGGGGCGGCACTGACGAAGCGACACTCATCCAGTACGCCGCCTCCCTCGAGCGAGCCTCCGAAAGTCCGCTGGCGGCAGCGATTATGCATGGCGCGGAGGGCAGAAAACTGGCTTTGCTCCCAGTCACGGACTTCCGCTCGGTCACCGGCGGTGGGGTCGCTGGGCTGGTAAAGGGGCGCGCCGTGTTAGTCGGAAAACTGAAATTTCTCGCCGCGGAAAAAATTTCCCTGCCCCCGGACCTGGAGAGCCGTGCCATTGCCTTGCAAGCCGAAGGCAAAACCGTGGTCTTTGTGACCGTTGATGGCTCCGCGGCCGGACTGCTCGCCTTGGCCGATCCAATCAAGCAATCCACGCCGGAAGCAGTGGCTTTGCTGCACCAACTCGGAATCAAAATTGTCATGGCCACGGGCGACAATCAGGGTACCGCAGAAGCCGTCGCGAAAAAACTGGGCCTCGATGACTTCCAGTCACAGATGGAGCCCGCGGACAAAATCCGCCGGGTTCAGGAACTCCGGCAACAGGGCGGGCTCGTGGCCATGGCGGGCGACGGCATCAATGACGCACGGGCGCTCGCCGCCGCCGATGTTGGCATCGCCATGGGCACCGGCACCGATGTGGCGATGGACAGCGCCGGCGTCACCCTCGTCAAAGGCGACCTGCGCGGCCTCGCGAAGGCCATCCATCTTTCGCGCGCCACGATGGGCAACATCCGGCAAAATCTGTTCTTCGCCTTCGCGTACAACGTGCTCGGCATCCCGGTAGCCGCCGGTCTGCTCTATCCCTTCTTCGGCGTCCTGCTCAACCCCATGATCGCCGGACTTGCGATGGCTTTTAGCAGCGTATCTGTCATCGCCAACGCCCTCCGTCTTCGCCGCGCGAAGCTGTAGTCACGCAAAAAGGCCGGGCTGCATCCGGCTGCTACAACTCAATCTTGGATTCTTTCCGTGAAACATGCGTGAAACGGCGCACCTCGTGAACACCCCGTCTCCAGGCGGCTTGACCCCACCGGTAACCCACTCAGGATTCGACTGCATGTCACGGGTCACACGCATCGTCGCTTTGGTCCTGCTCGCCATCTGGCTGCCGGTCACAATGCATTGCCGCTTGGAGTCCGCCGGACTCATCAAGTCTCATGACAAGTGCTCCTGCCCGCTTGGCACGGCCACCGAGTCCGACTGTCGGGATGATCTTTGCTCAACAGTCGAGAATGACTTGTTCAACGATGCTCCCGCTGCGCTCACGCTGTCAGCTCCTCAAGTCTGCGACTGCACCCTGCTACTCACCGCTTTCGCCGTAAGTTATTCCAAAGATCCTGAGCCAATCCTTTGCCATGCCCGCCATTACCCGCCGCCTGAGCTGGCAGTCGGCTGGCAATTCCTGAGCCGCGCGGCACTCTTGCCGGGGGCTCCCTCGTTGAACGCCTGAGCTGCTTCGTATCCGGCATCTGATGCCGGCGAACAGCTTTTCATCGCACCCGCTCCGGGTGCTTTCGCGCGACCGCGCCGTCCTTCACCGGTCGTTCATTCCCGTTTAACTGCGTCAGTCCCATGAATAAATTTTTCTGTTTCCTGTTGCTTGCCCTCCCACTCCGCGCCGCCGAGACCGTCTCGCTGGACGATTTGACCGTCGACATCACCCGGCAGAACCCCGAGCTGCAATTCTACCGCGAGGAAATCTCCGCGGCCCAGGCCGCATTACGCGTCGCCGGCTCACCCAACAATCCCGAACTCTCCCTGCAAGCCGGGCACAAGCGGACCCACGATTCCGCCGGGGTGCTCGCCGGCGAAGGCACCGCCTGGTCGGTCTCGCTCTCGCAAACCTTCGAGTGGCCCGGCCGCCTCGCCCTGCGTAAGGCCATCGCCAATCGCGATGTCGCCCTCGCCGAACTCGGCCTCGCCCGCTTTCAGAGCGCGCTCACCACCCGCGCCCGCACCCTCGCCTTCGGTCTGTTCGCCGCTCAGGAAAAAGCCGTCGCCGCCGCCGAGGTGGCCGAACGCTTCCGCAACTTGAAGGACACCTTCCTCGCCCGCGATACCGCCGGTCTCACGCCGCTGCTCGACACCCGTGTGATCGAAGCCCAGGAGCTGGCGCTGCAGCGCCGGGCCACCGAAGCCGGCCTGGCCGCCCAGGCCGCCCTCGTTGAATTGAACCAGCTGCGCGGCCTGCCCGTGCAAACTCCGCTTCGTCCCGCTGGCGCGAAGCTCCTGTTTCACTCCGCGCCGCCGCTTGATGACCTGCTCGCCGCCGCCCGGGAAAACCATTTCGAGTTCCGCGCGAAAAAACTGGAACTGGAGCAACAGGGCTTCGCCGTGCAGCTCGCCCAGAACGAACGCCGCCCGGCTTTCACGGTGAGTCCCTATGTTTCACGCGAGTCATCCGACAGTCGCGACACAACCGTCGGACTCGGCCTCAGTGTGCCGCTGCCGTTGTCCTCCCGCAATCGTTCGGCCGTCGACGGAGCCGAGGCTCGCCGCCGCCAGGCCGGGGCCGCCATGCAAATAGCCCAGCGCGAAATGGAACGCGAAGTCATCGCCGCCGCGCAGACCTTCGCCGCCAAACGCGAGGAAACGGAACGCTGGGCGCCGGAGTCCGCCGATAAATTCCGCGATGCCGCCGCCCTCGCCGACCGCCACTACCGGCTCGGCGCCGTGCCGCTGGCAACCTACGTCGGGTTGCAGACCGCCTACCTCGACGCGGTGGACGCGCTCCTCGATACAAAACGCGAAACTCTGGAGGCCGGACTCCGCCTTCAGCTCCTTACCGGGCTCAACTTCAACGCGGTGGAGATCGCGCCATGATCGACCGGATTCTGGAATTTTCCCTGCGGCAGCGCGCCGTCGTCGTGCTCGGAGCCGTCGTGCTGTTCGCCGTGGGCCTCTGGTCCGCGTGGCACCTGCCCATTGACGCCGTGCCCGACATCACCGGCGTGCAGGTGCAAATCAACACGGAGATTCCCGCGCTCGCCGCCGAGGAATCGGAAAAGCTCGTGACCCAGCCCATCGAGTTGGAGCTCGCCGGCCTGCCGGGCGTGGAGGAGATGCGCTCGCTCACCAAGTTCGGTCTGTCGCAGGTAACGCTCCAATTCAAGGACGGCACCGATATCTATCGCGCCCGCCAGCTCATCGCCGAGCGATTGCAGGGGATCGCCGAGCGCCTGCCTCCGGGCGCCTCCTCAAAACTCGCTCCGATCAGCACCGGGCTCGGCGAGATTTTCTACTACAGTCTCAGCTACCGGCCCGATGCGCCGGGAAAATCTGCCAGCGAGCGCGATCAGCTCATCGCCCTCGGGGAGATCCAAGACTACATCGTCAAGCCGCTCCTCCGCACCATCCCCGGCATCGCCGAAATCAACGGCACCGGCGGCTATGAAAAACAATTTGTCATCCAGCCAAAATCCGAGGCGCTCGCGGACGCCGGCCTGACGTTCAGCGAACTCGCCGACCTGATTGCACAGAACGTGGAAAATTCCGGCGGCGGCATCATCAACCGCGGGAGCGAGCAACTGACCATCCGCGCGGTCAGTCGTGTGACCAGCATCGAAGAAATCGCCGAACTGCCGCTCAAATTCACCGCCGGGGTCAAACCCCTGCTGGTGCGCGACGTGGCCGAGGTGGTGATCGGGACCAAGTTCCGCACCGGCGCAGCCACCCTCAACGGCAAGGAAGTCGTCGTCGGCACCACCATGATGCTGACGGGTGAAAACAGCCGCGAGGTGGCCCGCCGAGTGAAAACCCGCATCGCGGAAATCCAGACGAAGTTACCCGCCGGCGTGCTGATCGAGCCCGAATACGACCGCTCAGAACTCGTCGGACGCACCATCGGCACCGTCGAGAAAAACCTGTTTGAAGGCGCACTGCTCGTCGTGGTCGTTCTTCTCCTCCTGCTCGGCAACTGGCGCGCCGCCCTCATCGTGGCCTGCGCCATCCCGCTGTCGTTTCTTTTCGCCCTCACAGGCATGGCTCACTTCGGCATCTCGGGCAATCTCATGAGCCTCGGCGCGGTGGACTTCGGCCTCATCATCGATGGCGCGGTCGTCATCGTGGAAAATATCGTCCGGCAGCTCGGTCAGCGCCAGCACCAGCTCGGCCGGGTGCTCACGCCCGAAGAACGCGCCCAAACGGTGCTAACCGCGAGCAAGCAGGTTGGCAGCCCCATGTTCTTCGGCGTCGTAATAATCACCGTGGTCTATGTCCCCATTCTCGCCCTCACCGGCACCGAGGGAAAAATGTTCCAGCCCATGGCGCTCACCGTGATGCTCGCCCTCGGCGGTGCGCTCATTCTCACCCTGACACTCATGCCCGCCCTCTGCGCATTTCTGTTGGGCGGGAAAATCTCCGAGGATGACAACGTGGTGATCCGCGCAGCGAAGCGAATTTACACCCCCATCTTGCAGACCGCGCTCAAGCTCCGCTGGGTGGTTGTGGCCAGCGCCGTGGCGATTTTCGCCGGCACGCTCTGGCTCTTCACGCATCTCGGCGCGGAATTCGTGCCAACACTCGACGAGGGTTCCATCACCGCCATGCTCTACAAGCCGGTCGGGATGAACGTTGAGGAATCCATCCGCTCGGATCTCACAATCGAGAATCGTTTGCTCGAGGAGTTTCCCGAAGTGACGCGTATTTTCTCGCGTATCGGCACGAGCGAGGTCGCCACCGATCCCATGCCGGTCAACGAAAGTGATGTCTACATCACCTACAAGCCGCTCGACGCCTGGCCGAAAACCCCCGGGCGCCCGACCAGCAAGGCGGAGTTGTCCGCGCAACTCGGGGAGGCGATCAAGAAAATCAATGCGGAGTACAGTACGCTTTTTGCCCAGCCGATCGAAATGCGTTTCAACGAACTGCTCGAAGGCACCAAGGCCGAGCTCGCGGTAAAAATTTTCGGCAATGACTACGACGTGCTCGAAAAACTTGCAGGGCAGATCAAGGACATCGTCGAGCAGACCCCGGGCGCGGCGGAAGTCGAATACGAAACCGAGGGCCGCACGCCGCAGCTGCAAATGACCCTGAAGCGCGACGTGCTCCGCCGCTACAGCCTGCAGTCCGGGGAAGTAAACAAAGCAGTCAGCGGCGCGCTGGCCGGACGAACAGTCGGTCAACTCATCGAGGGCAACCGCCGCTTCGACATTGTCGTGCGCCTCCCGGAGGAATTGCGCGCCGACGAGGCCCAGATCAAAAAACTGCCGCTGCGCGTCGGGGAACACGGCCTGCTCCCGCTCGGCGATGCGGTGGAGTTCACCACCTTGAAAACCGTCGAGCCCATCCGGCGCGACGAAAGCCAGCGCCGCGCCGCCTTGATGGTCAATCTGAAGACTCGCGACATTGAAGGCTTTGTCCGGGCTGTCGAAAAGCGGATCGAGGCCGAGGTAAAACTGCCGGAGGGCTATCTGGTCGAATTCGGCGGACAGTTCAAAAATCTCCAGGAAGCCCGCGCACGACTGTCCGTCGTCGTGCCTTCCGCGCTGGCGCTCATCTTCGTGCTGATCTTCCTGGCTTTCGGTTCGCTGAGACAGGCGTTGCTCGTCTACTCCGGCATTCCGCTCGCCGTCACCGGCGGCATCGTGGCGCTTTGGTTGCGCAACATGCCTTTCAGCATCACGGCTGCGGTAGGCTTCATCGCCCTCACCGGTGTGGCGGTGCTCAATGGCGTGGTGCTGGTCCACTACTTCAACCAGCTGCGCGAGGAAGGGAGAGACCTGTTCACCGCAGTCACGGAGGGTTCGCTCACCCGCCTGCGACCGGTGCTCATGACCGCCGCCGTCGCCAGCCTGGGTTTTGTGCCGATGGCGCTGGCCACCGGTGCCGGCGCGGAGGTCCAGCGTCCGCTCGCAACCGTAGTCATCGGCGGCATTCTCAGCTCAACCCTCCTCACGCTCGTGGTGCTGCCCGTTCTCTACGCGTGGTTTGAACGTGATCACAGCAGCACCCCAAAAATTGCGGTTAAGAAGATTTGACCGGTCCCGCCCGCAGATTCCATTGGCATGGCTGATAAAACTTCGCGAGAGCGGCCCGACGCAGCAAGATCATCGGGAACACCCGGCTTGTCCTCGACAGGCTCCCCTGTCCTCCTTCTGTTTCCACTCTTGGCCGATCCCCACGATGAACTTTCCCCCGATCTCACCGAAAAAATTGACCGACGAGAAATTCGTCAACTTGTACTCCATCACCCACGAGACGCGTGCGGGAGGCAGGCCGTGGATTTTCGCCTCGAGGAAATCTTCCGGCAAAGCGGGAGTGGTCTCCGCTGACGGGGTGGCGATCATCGCGGTGGTCCACACCACTGATGGCCCGCGCTTGCTCGTCACCCGTGAATTTCGCCCACCGCTTGGCTGTCACGAATTGTCCGTTCCCGCCGGGTTGATCGATGAAGGGGAATCAATCGCTACCGCCGCCGCGCGCGAACTCCGCGAAGAAACCGGCCTTCACCTCGCTAAAATCCTGCATGTGTCGCCGCCGCTCGCATCCAGCGCCGGACTGTCCGACGAAACCGTCTGCCTGGTTTATGGCGAGGCCGAGGGCACGATCGCCCGGGATTTCCAAACCGAACACGAGGACATCGAGGCTCGGTTGTTGAGCTTGGACGACGTCCGAAAAATTTTGCGTGAGCCGGGCACAGACGTGATTTCCAGCCGGCTTTATCCCGCCCTCGTGGGGTTCGTCGCAGCCCGCTCCTTCATTTTCCCGGAGTTGGCGTAACGGACTCCGTCGCCGCGAGCGGTGGGAGGTCAGATTTCACTCCCCCACCCGCGCAAACCGGGGTACGCTTCGTCCGTCAACTTCCACGATTTCGTTGAACATCGCGGCCGGGCGCACCCACAGGCCCCGCGCGCCATAAAGCGCCTGGTAGACCACCACGACCTGCTCCGTCTCGGTGTGATGGGCCAGTCCGATCACCTGATAATCGTTTCCCTTGTAGTGACGGTAAAGTCCGGGACGTGGTTCGGAAGGCAGTGACGGCAGAGTACTCATGCGAGTCAGCGCAACAGACGCGCGCGCTACCGCAACTCCCAAGCTTCCGTGAAAAATCCGTTCGGTTCGACGCGAGAGGCTTCAATTTACCGCAATTTTTTCGACATCGAGGCGATAGACACCGGTGAACAAATTCTCTTCGTAGACCTGTCCGACATGGAGCTTCCCGGTAAAGACCAGGGGCACATCCATCCGGATGGCCACGCCCTTGCCCGGTACTTTAACCCGCACCCACTCGTTCGGCGCCGGCATCATGCCGTAGCAGCAGGCCAGTGTCGTGCGCATGATCAGGAAATCCGTCGCCAGTCCCTGCTCTACTTTCATCGGCATCATGAAACCGCTCATGCGAATGGGTTTCCCATCGAGCTCCTGAATTTTCTCCGGGATCTGGTCCACCGAGCCGGGCTTCGGCGCTGCATCCATCGCCGGCGCTTCAAATGCATATGAGGCCAACTGGCCAAAATCCACCTCCCGATAACCATCCGCTGACAGCTTGATCGGCAGTTCGGGCTGCTTGGGCTGGGACGGTGGCACGATTGCAGTCACCACAGCGGGGACCGACGCCGCCGGAGTGGACACGGTCGCGCTCGTAACGACAGGTGCGACCGGTTTGATATCCGGCGTGGCCGCGACTGATGGCACAGTTACCGGCGTCGGTGCAGTGGTTTCCCGCTTCAGCGCATCTGGCACCGGCACATCTGCCGACAAATCGCCATACCGGCCCTGGGCACCACCAGAACAAAACGGACAACCGTCCCCTTTCATGAATCGTTGATAGGGCGACTGGGCTTGCGACAAACAGACGGTGAAGCCGATGGTGCCGGCCAATAGAATCAATCGGCCAAATTTTGCGCTGCGAGGTGTTTTCATCGTGGGTTTGGTTCAATCCCTGTCGTTGCCCTTCGGGAAATTAAATTTCACATCGGAGAAGGTCGTGCCGCGGATGGTGATTGTTTTCAACACTGCGTCAAAATTCCTGGACGTCTTCAACCAATCTCCGTGCCCTTCGAAGAGCGAGGTGTCGCCCAGCG
>JANYDX010000105.1 GCA_025363395.1 Verrucomicrobiota bacterium | reverse complement strand
CTAGCAGCCTGTCGGGCTTCGCCCTGCAAGTATTTTGAAAATACTCTGAACAAAAGAGGAGCGCGACACTCTATCGAGGATGGCTGCACGTTTTATCAATTTGGACCGGCAGACGCCGATGTTTCTGCCCTGTGATTTGCGGGACTGGGTGCCTGAGGAGCACATCGTGCATTTCATTCTTGAGGCGGTGGAGCAGATTCCGACCGACCAGTTCCGGGTCAACCACCGGGGCAGCGGCAGCGAGCAATATCCGCCGGGGATGATGCTCGCGCTCTTGATTTACAGCTATGCGACCGGTCGCTTTGGCTCTCGTGCCATTGAGGCGGCGACGCACAGCGATGTGGCCGTGCGCTATCTCTGCGCCAACCACCATCCCGACCACGATTCGATTTGCACGTTTCGCACGGCCAACGAGGCCGCGTTCCGGGCCGCCTTTACCACGGTGTTGCAACTCGCCCAGCACTTGCGCCTGACCAAAGTGGGCACGATCAGCCTCGATGGCACGAAAATCCAGGCCAATGCCAGCAAGCACGCAGCCGTGAGCTACGCCCGCGCTGGAGCGATGATCGCGCAGTTGGAACTCGAAGTGCAGGAACTGATGCAACGAGCCCAGCAGGCCGAGGCGCGGGAAATCAAAGAGGGTCTGGACCTCCCCGCCGAATTGACCCGGCGCAAAGACCGGAAAGCGGCCCTCCAACAAGCCCGCCAAGTCATCGAAGCCCGCGCCAAGGAACTCGCCGCGGCGAAACGAGCCGACTACGCCGCGAAGCAGGCCGCGCGACAAACTCAGCGCGACGCCGGGAAAAAGCCCCGCGACCGCGGGCCGAAAGCACCGAGCGAGACGCCCGATCCGAAGGCCCAATACAACTTCACCGATCCACAAAGCAGCATCATGAAAGCCGGCAGCGGCCAGCACTTCGAGCAAGCCTACAACGCCCAAGCCGCCGTCGACCAGGCGATGCTGATCGTCGGAGCCCAAGTCAGCGTGGCCGCCAACGACAAACGCGAACTCATCCCCACCGTCGCCGCGATCAGCCCCGTGGTCGCGGGCGAAGTGACGGCCGTTTTGGTCGACAGCGGATTTTACAGCGAAGCCGCCGTGCAAGCCGTCGAGCAAAATCCCGACGGCACACCGACGGGAATGACCGTGTATGCCGCCGTCGAAAAATCCTCCCACCACAAAACCGTGGCCGATCTGCTCCCGCAGTCCGAACCACCGCTGCCCGGCCCAATTGCCAGCGCCAAAGAGAAGATGGCCCACCGCCTAAAAACCAAAACCGGCCAGCAACTCTACAAACTGCGCAAGCAAACCGTCGAACCCGTCTTCGGCATCATTAAAGAAGTGCTCGGCTTCCGACGCTTCAGTCTGCGCGGACACGCCAAAGTCTCGCTCGAATGGGTTCTCGTCTGCGTGAGCTATAATCTCAAACGCCTCTTCACTCTCAAAAACCTCGCTCAGGCCGTCTGATCAGGCCGCCCAAAACTCCCTCGGCCGGAAAAGCGGCCTTTACATCGTAAATCCTCCTCGCCTCGCAAAATCACGACGCAGAATTTGGTTTTTGGGAGTCCGTCAGCTCGGACCGAAAACAACTCCTGCCCAAAACTCATCTTTTCAGTCCGACAGGCTGCTAGGCTTTTAAAAATCGTATCTCCGACGGATCAGTACCAAGTTTCATTGGAACTTTCAGGTCCTTGTTCAGCTCTCCTCAAATGTAAACCAAGCGCAGGAAATGCAGACAATGAAGCAGGCTTTCCCCAAGCCATTTGATGCTGCATAGCCTGGAATTCTGGTGAATTGAAAATTGTAAATACTGCACGACGTTTACTATGCCGGAATCAGGGCTCGCGCGGTCGGGTGGATTCGTCAAATTGGTGAAATGCGTGCACTTGTGGTCGATGATGACTCGAAAATATCGTCATATGTGGAAAAGGGATTGCGCGAGGCCGGGTTCGCTGTCGATGCGGTGACTAACGGCCCCGACGCCTTGGCCCTGGCGCGCACGACGCCGTACGATGTCGCGGTGGTGGATGTAATGCTCCCGGGATTCGACGGCCTCGAACTGATCGAACACATGCGAAAGGCAAAATTGAAGTTCCCGGTACTGATACTTAGCGCCCGCCGGAGTGTGGATGATCGCGTGGCCGGACTGCGGCGCGGCGGCGACGACTATTTGACGAAACCGTTTTCGTTTACCGAACTGCTCGCTCGCGTGCAGGCGCTAGTCAGGCGCAGCACCGCCCAGCCCGAAACGACGCGGCTCACTTACGACGACGTCGAGCTCGACCTACTATCTCGCCGGGCGACCCGTGCGGGCGAAACACTGCTCCTGCAACCGCGCGAATTTGCCTTGCTCGAATATTTATTGCGCAACGCGGGCCGCGTGGTTTCCAAGACTGCAGTACTGGAGCACGTGTACGATTATGGCTTTGATCCCCAGACCAATGTGGTTGACGTGCTGGTCTGTCGGCTCCGGGCTAAGTTGGATCAACAAGGGGCGGTAAAACTTCTCCATACGGAACGGGGGTTTGGTTATGTTCTCCGGAACAAGTGAGCGGCCGGACTGGCGGTTCAGCCTGCGCCTTGCCCTGGGGGTCGGGGGGCTGTTCGCCGTTGCCGTCGTTACGCTTTATTTCGGCGCCGGGGCGCTACTCGACGGGGCACTCGTGCGGGAGGAAGCCTCGCTCGTGCTGGACCGGAGCGAAGACCTGCGGTTGACCTGGCAGGATTCCGGAAACGACGGGCTCTCCAATTTCCTCAAGGATCTCGCCACAACAACCGGCGAGCAACTCGCGGTCCGGGTTGAAGCCGCCGATCACTCCGTTATTTTCACCGGCGCCACGACGAATGCCCCCGACGTACCTTGGGCTGAACTTTGCACGTCTCAGCTGGAAGGGAAATACGCCGTGAGCGCTGCCGGCGGCTGGACCGCTACTGCCGTTCCCTTGGCTTCG
>JANYDX010000083.1 GCA_025363395.1 Verrucomicrobiota bacterium | reverse complement strand
CGATCATCAGATGTAGCAGCCACGGTGGTTTTTCATCCGCGGTCCGGGCGCGGCGCGTGCAGAGCAGGGCGGACGAGTCGCGGGCGAATTCCGTTTGAACAAAAAGATTGCTGAACGCGGGATGCGACGCGTCGGCGGCGGGGTTGGCGAGCACGACCTCCGCGTAACTGGTGAGTTCAATCACGCGGGCCACGGAAGAACGGTTGGTAACGGTGATGCGGCGCAGTTCCACGTCGTCTTCCGGTGAAACGCTGATCTCGGTGTGGACATCCAGACTGTCATGGCGTTGCCGAAACTCCGCGCGGGCCTCGGTGAAAATGGCTTCGTAACCGGTCGTCGCATGCAGCGTGGGCTGATACGCGGTGGACCAAAAATTGCCGGTGGTCAGATCGCGCAGATAAACAAACGAGCCCCAGCAATCACGGGTGGCATCCTCGCGCCAGCGGGTGACCGCCAGATCGCGCCAGCGACTGTAGCCGCCGCCGGCGCTGGTGATGGCGACATGGTAGCGCCCGTTGGACAGAAGATGCACCTGCGGAGCGGGTGGAGTGGGATTGGTGAAGACGCGCATCACGTTCTCCGCTTCACCGGAAACTCTGCGCGTCGCTTCGAGTGCCAGATCCTCGGTGAACACACTCGCGGCGGTCTTGGGGACCCGTTCCTGGAGCAGCAAGTCCGCGGCCTTGAGCAGGGGACAGGCCATGAAACGCCGTTGCATCGGACGGTTCCGCAGCAGATGAGCGAGCGCGAGCAGGCTCATTCCCTGATGGTGCACCATGAACGACTTGATGGTGACGCTTGATTCTTCCGGTGGAAGACGGGACGGCGTGTAATCGATCGCTTCGTAGAAACCGTAGATTCCCTCGCGGCCTTCCGTGCTCAGCCGTTGCAAATTTTCACAGGATTCCCGTGGGGCGACCATCAACGCCATCACACTGGCGTAGGGCGCGATCACCAAATCCTCGGCCAGGCCGCGTTTCAGACCCAGTCCCGGCACGCCGAACGCGCGGTATTGATAGTTGAGCTGGACATCGGTCCGATTGTAACCCGATTCGGAAATGCCCCAAGGTATGCTGCGCAAGGCACCGTACTCGATTTGCTGCTGCACGGCTGCCTTGCAGGTGTGATCGAGCAGGGTGTTCTCATAGTTGGGCATCACCAGCAGCGGCATCAAGTATTCGAACATCGAGCCGCTCCACGAAACGAGGATCGGATCTCCCTGCGCGGCGACGAGCAACCGCCCCATCGAAAACCAGTGGTCCTGCGGCACCTGGCCGAGGGCAATGGCGACGTAACTGCACAAGCGCGCTTCCGAGGCCAATAAATCATAAAAGCTCGGATCGCGCCGGCGCTCGGTGACGTTGAAACCGATGGAAAAAATATCCCGCGCCGTGTCGAAGAGGAAGGTGAAATCCATCGCGGCGAGATCGTCGCTTTGCCGGGCGAGCGTCTCCAAGGCGAGCAGCCGGCCGCGGGCGCGGGTGGCGGATTCACGCAGACAGCGCAGAAGGTCCGCGAGGTGATTTTGCTCCTCCTTGCGCGGGGGCGATCCTCCCGCGGGGAAATCCACGAGTGCCGCTTCAATCAACGGACCGAGCGTTTGCTCAAAATTCACGAGTTGCCGCAAAGTCGAGGCCTGTCCGAGGGGAGCGAGCTTTTCTTCCAGAGGACCGCTGCGGCGCTGGGTGGGTAGCGCGAGCCAGGGGGCGATGAAACGCAAATCTTCCAGGTGCTCTTCGCAATTTTGTTTCAGCGTCTGCACCCACCCGACGATCACCTCTTCGTTTTGCGCCAGCGAATCCGCCAGCCGGGCGACCTGGCCCGTGACGCGTTCCAACAGGGCAAACGCCACGCGCAGATTCCCGGGTGGCTCCGCCAATTCGGTGTCGAGTCGCGCCAGCGCGGCATTTTCCCGGACCAAATCCCGGAGAATTCCCACCGTGTCGTGCAGGCCGGAAAAAATCCTGGGAGACAAAATCGTCTCGTCAGCCTGCTCGCGCAGTCCGGACGCCAGGGTCAGCAGATGTCCGGCGAGGTTGCCACTGTCCACGCTCGACACATAGAGCGGCTGGAGCGGCTGAAGTGAGCGCGTATCGTACCAGTTATAGAAATGGCCGCGGTGGCGCTCGAGTCGCTGCATGGTGGCGAGGGTGTCCTCCGTGCGCCGAATCAGTCCGCCGACGGAAAGATAGCCGAAATCCCGGGCGGCAAGATTGGCGAGCAAGGCGAGGCCCATATTGGTGGGCGAGGTCCGCGTCGCGATTTTCGGCACGGGTATTTCCTGGAAATTATCGGGCGGCAGCCAGTTCTCCTGCGCGGTGACGAAGGTTTCGAAAAAACGCCACGTCTTGCGGGCAGTGCGGCGCAGGAAATTCAATTGTCCCGGGGTCAAGTCCGGGGCCGAGGCTGTGATCGGCTGACTGATCCACCAGGCAGTCCAAGGAGCGGACAGCCAGAGCCCCAGGATCGGCAGCGCCAGCGGCAATTGCGCCGGCTGCCGGAAAAACAGCAGTATTCCGCTGGCCAGAGCCGTAATCGGCGCGACCCACATGGTATCGTAAAAGCCGCTGAGGGTGGTGTGCGACGTCCGTTCGGATTCGCCCGACGTTTTCCATTCAAGGAGTCGTTTGTGCGTGACCAGGAGCCGCAGCAGGGTTCGGCTGATCGCATCCAGGCTGATGAAGGCATCGTAGGGCAGAAAGGCTACGGTTAGAATAATCTGGCCGAGCTGCCGGCCGCATCCTCCGGCCACACCCCGCAGATGCATCGCCCGCGGCAAATCGGCCGGTTTGCGCAGCAGGTTTAGCAGGGTCGATAACAAACCCGGGAGTGTAAGGATTGCCAAAACCAGCAGTGATCCGAGTTCGCCCAGTTCCGGTGCGATCAGCCAATTTCCCAACATGAACAGCAAGAGGGCCACCGGCACCAGACTGCGGCGAAGGTTGTCGAATAATTTCCACTGCGAAAGTCCGGAGAGCGGGTTGGCGATGCGACTGGCATCGGAGCCAGGCACGCGCCGGAGCAGCCATTGCGTGGTCTGCCAGTCGCCGCGAATCCAGCGGTGCCGCCGGTCAATATCCACATTGTAGCGGGAAGGATATTCCTCGTAGAACTCCACGTCACTGACGAGCGCGGAGCGGGCATGACACGCTTCCAACAGATCGTGACTGAGCACGGTGTTCTCTGGAAACCGCCCGGCTAAAGCCCGTTCAAAGGCATCGACGTCGTAGATGCCCTTGCCGATGAAAGACCCTTCCTGGAAAAGATCCTGATACACATCGGAAACCGCCCGGGTGTACGGATCGATGCCCACGTCGCCGGCAAAAAGCCGGACGAAGCGGGATTGCCGGGCACTCGGCAAACTCACGCCCACGCGCGGTTGCAAGATGCTATAACCTTCGGTGACCACGCCGTGACCGGGGTCAAATTCCGGCTGGTTCAACCGATGGGCCATCGTGCCCACGAGTTCGCGAGCGGTATCGCGCGGCAGTTGGGTGTCCGTGTCCAAGGTGATGACATATTTGACCGCGGGCAAAATGGTCGTCTCCCCCACGATCGCGGAAAAGCATTCGCGGGAACCGCCGCGGAGGAGGGCGTTGAACTCGGCGAGTTTTCCCCGTTTGCGCTCGTAGCCCATCCACCGGCCTTCGGCGGCGTTCCAGAGGCGAGGGCGGTGAAACAGAAAGAACAGGTCCTGCCGGCCGGAGGAATATTTTTCATTGAGCAACTCAACGCCCGCGCGCACTTGCTGGAGCAATTTCTGATCATCCGGCATTGTCTCCTGCTTGGCGTCGCGAAAATCCGTCAGCAAGGCGAAGTGGAGATGTTGGTCGCGATTGGCGAGGTGGTGGATCTCCAGCTTCTCGATGAGTTGGGCCACCGCTTCCGGGCTGGTGAGCATGGTGGGCACGACGATCATCGTGCGACAGTCGGCGGCGATGCCGGTGGAAAAATCCAGCCGTGGAAGCAGGCGCGGCTTCACGAGCAAGGTGGACAGCCAGTTCATCAACGCCACGGCCAGCTGGCTGGCACAAAGCAGGAAGACCAGGGAAAAGAAAATAAGTTTCCCTTCCTCCATCCCGAGCCTCCGGGCCTGGAAGAGAAACCAGAAGGTGGCGAGCAAAGTGAGCAACCCAATGCCGCCCGCGTAAAATGTGAGCGGAAATTGCCGGATGCCGCGCTCGAGGATTGTTCCCCACGGCCAACGCACCTTGGCGCTGCGCTCGAGGAGGGGCTGGCCTTTGTCGATCAGATAGAAGCCCACGTGGGCGGTCCGGTCCTCGGTTCCTTTTTGCCTGGCGCCTTCCGCGGCCAGGTAGATGGCGTGCTGCGCGATTTCCGCTTCCGAGTGTTGGCAGTGCCGGGCCAGAAACTCGATCGAGTGACGATAGCGATCGCGGGTGGAGAAATCCATTCCGCGGTACACTTCCGCCGGGTCGGTGCGCAGCGTCTCCTCGACGAGGCTCAGGTTTTCCACGAATTCCTTCCAATCCATCGCGCTCAATGAACGCAGGCTCGCGATACTGTGGCTGACGGAAACCTGATCGGCCGCCTGACTCTGACTTTCGAGATGGACGAGCTGTTCGATGGACGTGCCTTGTTCGCCGAGCCGCTGCTCGAGCCAGCTGCGGGCCAGATGCAGCACCGGACTGTGGCGGGAGAGCCGTTGACAAAATTCCGCGACGAACGAACTGGAGACGGGCAGGTCGGATTTTGCCATGTCCGCCACCACCACCACGAGTTGGGAAGGAAATTTTTCCGCCACTTCCTGCAGTCGGTCCACCCATTCATCCGCGAGATTGCGATCCTCCCGGGCCTCCGTCAGCCGGTTGGCGATGCGGTTGAGATTTTCAATCAGACCCAGGCGCAACATGATGGGGATGGCCCAAAGCTCACCGAGTTTCAGGGAAGTGACCGTTTGATAGGCGGCGATGAAGGCGCGCAACGGTTCCGCATCGATCTGCGCATCCACATGGGCAATCAATTCCAGGACGATGTCGTAGACCCGGGGAAATCCCGCGGAGACGCCGTGCAGGAGGCGGGGCAGCTCCCGGCTGTAATCCCGGGGCAAATGTCGCCGAGCCATTTGAATCTGCTCTTCAATCAGGTAAAAATTATCCAACAGCCATTCGGCGGCGGGCGTGATTCGCCGGCTGGAATCGACCGCCATGGTGGCACGATTGAATGCGCGAAGTCCCTGCTCATTGGTGTCCAGTCGGGCGAGCAACTGGTTTTTGCTGTATTGAGTGACGATCCGATGATTCCCGGCGAGAACCTGCGCGTGGCGGGCGAGCTGTTCGACGCTGAATAATTCCGCACGCAAAGACGGCTCGATCACGCGCGGGCGCGGATGCGTTTGCCAGGTCATCCAGTTTTGCCAATAGAGCGAGAGCGGCTGCATTTTTATTTTTCGACCACGATTTCCCTCATAGCCCGGGTGAAGCAGCTCATCCGGCTGAGTCGCCCCAGGCGGGCTGATTGTTCCCGAACCCAGCGGCATCGTCCTCGCCAAACTCCGGAACGGGGTTTGCCTTTGTTCGAATACCCGAGGGAAAGGACGCCTGATGGAACTCGTGGCTCTCAATTACTGACATGATAAACACGGAGAGGTTCGATCAACGGCGGACATCAGATCGTGATTAAACCGACCTCGCCGGCTTACACTGTTCATCGCGCAGCTGATGGATCGTGATCAACACCACAGTTCGATTCGGTCTCCAGCTCAAGTGCACGGTGCGACTTCAGGCTGTGGTGTGGCGGCGGCGTGCGTGTCGGATTCAGGGAACGGAAATTGATTCATGAAAAAGGCGTGAGAAGGTTCGCCGCAGTGATTGAAAGATCGTTCAGCGGAGACATCGCAGCATGCCGGGTTTATCCAAGGCAGACTATGGGTTGAAACCCTACTCGGCGCTGCCTTTCCTCCCAATCACATCGTCAAATAGAGCGGACGAGCCGGAGGGTGCTGGACAGTTTGCGGATTCTAAAGTTAATGGAGGGAAGCCGTTCGATTCGGCCGCAGCGTGGTCGATTCATGAACCTCTCCTTCCAGCACCAACCGAAAAAACGCCCAGAGGTCTGTGCGACGACCAAAATCCAGGGAAAATGAAAAAACCAAAGCCAGTCGCCGCACGCATCCTGAAGCAAAAAAGCGTTGATCGTCCGGCCAAGGCGGGCCGACCGAAAATCCCGGTCAGGCCCGTCACGGGCCCGTTTCCTGTTATCGCGATGGCAACTTCGGTCGGAGGACTGGAGGCTTTGTCGGTCATTCTCGGCGGCTTACCGGCGGACTTCCCGGCCGCCATTGCTATCGTGATGCACCTTTCGCCCGATCATAAAAGTATTTTGGCCGAGATTTTAAGCCGCCGTACTCCTCTGGTAGTCAAAGAGGCGCACACAGGAGACAAACTTTGCTCTGCCGGTGTTTTTGTCGCGCCGCCCGATCACCATTTGTCCGTCGCTCCTGACGGTCGACTAAAGCTCTCTTCTTCCGCGGCCCAGAAAGTCCATTATGCCCGTCCTTCCGCCGAGCCTTTGTTTGCCTCGGTCGCGGAGGTGTACCGGCAACGGGCCATCGCGGTGGTTCTCACCGGCGGCGACGGCGACGGTTCTTTCGGAGTACAAATTGTGAAGGATAAGGGTGGGGTGGTCATCGCCCAGGATCGGCCCACCTCGCAGGATTTCAGCATGCCGGAGACGTCAATCAACACCGGCGACGTCGATTTCATCCTGCCGCTGGACAAGATCTCATCGAAATTAATCGAATTGGTGGGAGCTGGCAAAGCCCCGACGAAGGTCGGGGCGAAAGCGAAAAAAGCTAAAGCATCAGCGTTCACTCGCGGCGTCTGATCCACCACTTCCCGCTCACCACTCTCGCTGTCATTTCTTTCATTTTGTAGGAGCCTGTCTGCAGGCGATGCTGAACGCCCAGACAAAACTTACGCTGAATCGCCTATAAACAGCCTACTACAACCCGAAACTAGCTGCAGCAGATCGAACCAACCTAGAGATGAAAAAGAAATCTTCCCCTGCATCCCGGCGGAAAAAGCCCGTCAAATCTTCGCGCACGAAAACCCCGTCAATCACACCCGCGATTGCTTCGTTTCCCATTGTCGGGGTGGGCGCCTCGGCGGGTGGGCTCGAAGCCTTGGAACAGTTTCTCGCGCATGTGCCGAAGCAAAGCGGCATGGCCTTTGTCATCGTTCAGCACCTGGACCCGACGCACAAAGGGATGATGTCCGAATTGCTCCAGCGGAGCACCAGCATGCGGGTGAGACAGGTCAGGGATCGGATGCCGGTGAAACCGAACTGCGTCTATGTGATCCCGCCGAACAAGGACATGTCCATTTTGCACGGGGTGCTGCATTTGCTCACCCCGGCGGCTCCGCGCGGATTGCGTCTGCCGATTGATTTTTTCTTCCGGTCCCTGGCGCAGGATCAGCAGGAGCACAGCGTTGGCGTGATCCTTTCGGGCATGGGTTCCGATGGCACCTTGGGGTTGCGAGCGCTCAAGGAGAAGGCCGGCTTGGCCCTCGTGCAGGAGCCCAGTACGGCCAAATTTGACTCCATGCCCCGCAGCGCAATCAACGCCGGACTGGCGGACCTGGTGGCTCCGGTGGACGAAATGCCGGGAAAGATTCTCGCCTATCTGCATCGCACCCCGCTCATCGCCCGCTCCGAGGCGGCATTGGAGAACAAGACACAGAGCGGCTTGGATAAGGTGATCATTTTGCTCCGCACCCACACGGGTAACGATTTTTCGTTCTACAAACGGAACACGCTCTACCGGCGGATTGAGCGCCGCATGGGCATCCACCAGATCTCCACAATGGCGGACTACATCCGTTTCCTCCAGGAAAACACGCAGGAGCTGGAACTCCTCTTCAAGGAGTTGCTCATTGGCGTGACGAATTTCTTCCGGGACGCCCCCGCCTGGGAACAGTTGCGCGACGACGCGATTCCGTCCCTGTTTGCGAGCCGCGCACCCGGTCAGGCTATGCGCGCCTGGGTGCCTGGCTGCTCCACCGGGGAAGAAGCATATTCCCTCGCCATCGTCTTCAAGGAAGCGGTGGAGAAGATCAAATCCAAGGAGGGGTTTACGTTGCAAATCTTCGCCACCGACCTGGACGAGGACGCGATTGCGAAAGCCCGGCAGGGGACCTTTCCCGCGAATATTTCCGCCGATGTCTCAGCCGGCCGGTTGAAACGATTCTTTACCAAGGAGGATCACGGTTATCGGGTGCGGAAGGAGATTCGCGAGATGGTGGTTTTTGCGCCGCAGAATCTCATCATGGACCCGCCCTTCACCAAGCTGGATATTTTGAGCTGCCGGAACTTGCTGATTTATCTGAACGCCGAGTTACAGAAGAAACTGATTCCGCTATTTCACTACAGCCTTTTGCCGGGCGGCATTTTGTTTCAAGGTAGCGCGGAGACCATTGGGGACCACGCGGCGCTTTTTTCCTCCCTGGGCGACAAGTCGCGACTTTTCCGTCGGACGGAATCCGGGGAGCGGCCCGCCCAGATCGCCTTCCCCACGGCCTACATCGCCCATCCGCCAATGGCTGGGCAGGCCGGTCCGAATTTACCCAAAGCGTCGGACAGTCTGCAGTCGCTGGCGGATCAACTGGTCCTGCACATCTACGCACCGCCGGCCGTGCTCACGAACGAAGAAGGTGATATTTGTTATGTCAGCGGACGGACGGGGAAATACCTGGAACCGGCCGCCGGCAAGGCCAACTGGAATCTGTTTGCCATGGCGCGCGATGGACTGCGTTACGAACTGGCGGGAGCTTTCAAGGAAGCACTCCGGAAAACCGAGCCGGTGACGCTGCATGGGCTCACCGTCGGGACGAATGGCGGCACGCAGCACCTGAATGTGACGATCCGGCGCATCGTGGAGGCAGGGCCCTTGCACGGATTAGTCATGATTGTTTTCACCGATGTCGTCGTTCCGGTGGCCGCTAAATCCGCGCAACCGCCCTCAAAGCCACAGGCCCGCAGTCTTCGGCAGGCGGAACTTGAGCAGGAACTCCTGCGGGTTCGGGGTGAATTTCGGGCCACCCACGAAGAGATGCAAACCTCGCAGGAGGAATTCCGGTCCGCGAATGAAGAACTGCAGTCCACCAACGAGGAACTGCAGTCCACCAACGAGGAACTCAAAACCTCGAAGGAGGAGATGCAATCGATGAACGAGGAGCTTCACACGGTAAACACCGAGTTGCAGATCAAGGTGGACCAGCTTTCGCAGGCCAGCAACGACATGAAAAACCTGCTCGACAGCACGGATATTGCGACCCTCTTTTTGGACAAGGATCTCAAGGTCCGGCGTTTCACTCCCCAAGCGACAAAGATTATCAAGCTCATCGAGAGCGACGCGGGCCGGCCGATCACCGATCTGACTTCCGAGCTCCGCTATCCTGAACTGGCCGCCGATGTGCGGGAAGTGCTGCGGAAATTGTCCCCGGTCGAAAAATCAATCGCGGCGGGCGACGGGCGCTGGTTCGCGGTGCGGATCATGCCGTACCGCACGATGGACGACCGGATTGACGGGGTCGTGATCACCTTCGCCAACATCACCGTCTCCAAGATGCTGGAAGCGAAGTTGCGGGACAAGCGTGCCGTATTGGAGAAACACATTGCGGATCACACCACCCCGTTGGAGCCCAAGAAGCGATCGGCGAAACCGTAATTGCGATTAATTGCTCGATTTGAGGATGAAACCAAAGCCCGATTCACTGCCCCGCACGGATCACCTGCGAAACCGCGCCGAACTCCAGTTGCGCCGGCAGCCCACGGGAAGAAAGCGGAGGCTCGGAAGCAAGCAGACCCACGCCGACACCCGGCGACTGCTTCACGAATTGCAGGTGTTTCAAATCGAACTGGAGCTGCAAAACGAGGAACTCCAGAAAGCGCGGGACGAAATGGAGGCCGGGCTGGAACAATACAGTAGTCTTTATGACTTTGCCCCCGTGAGCTACTTTACCCTCACCGCCAGGGGAATCATCCTCAAGGTGAATCTTACCGGCGCAACTCTGGTCGGGCTCGAACGCTCACGATTGGTGGGCCGGACCTTTGGCCAGCTGGTCGCAGCGGAATCGGGTCCCGGATTTAATTCGTTCCTCAAGCAGGTATTCGCAGTCCAGACCAAACACTCCGGCGAGTTCACCCTTCTGCGCCGGGGCCAGTCACCCCGGTTCGTGTCCATCGATGCCCAGCGCTCGCCCGATGGACAGGAATGTCGGGCCGTGGCGGTGGATATCACGGAACGCAAATGGGCCGAGGACGAAGTGCGGCTATCAGAAATCCGGTACCGCGGGCTTTTTGAAGCGGCGCACGACGGCGTCCTCCTGCTCGATCCGGCCACCTGCAAAATCACC
>JANYDX010000079.1 GCA_025363395.1 Verrucomicrobiota bacterium | reverse complement strand
AGCCAGCTGCTGACTGCGATCAGCGCAAAGTAGATAAAAATCACCTTGGTCGCGGGCCAGAACGCCACACTTGCGAAGCCAAACCCGACGGCCCAAAAGGCCTCGACGGCCATCCACCGGCGATCTTGGGTGCGAGCGTGCCGCCACGCCCAGAGAAAAAGACGGGATTGATTGCCGATTCCGCTCAACAAAGCCCGCCACCAGGACATTCGTGCCACCAGCCCTTCCACATCGTCGTCCTGCGGAAAATGCCGGTGATGTTGAAGGTGGGTGATCCGAAAAGCGTGTCCACTGCGCAACACCAGCATCTCAGTAAAAGCGAGCAGTGCCTCATTGACCGGTTTGGAAAATCCCAGGGTACGATGCAAAAGATCGTGGGAAGTCGAAACATAGGTGATAAACATCAACCCGGCCACTGCCACCACCGCCGGAACCCACCACTCGTGAAGCGCGAAAGCAAAATATGCCGTCACACAGAAAACCGGTCGGAGGATGGACCAAATTCGCTGGAACCGGGTGACCCGCAACAAATCCGTTCCCAAGATTTCTAAAGTAGGCAGGTCTTCAAGCCCGTCGGAAACAGTCATCACCCACTGTATAAACCCCCAACCCCGCTCCGCCAAGCCAAGCTTTTGCAGGCACCCAGTGCTGATCAAACTCCCGCTGGATCCTAAGTGAAATGGTGTAAACTGTAAGAGCGGCGTAAAGCCACTTGTCTCCTCCACCCAGTAATGATCCCTGGAGATCTTTATCCCTTTGGCGCGTCCTCGTTGAGGAAATCCACGAACGTCTTCGTATCAAAATAGAACGGGGTGATGCTGGTAATCTTGCCGTCCTTGAGGGTAAAAAGTTCTGCGACCGGCAGCGTCATTTCCTTGTTGGATTTTTTCGCACGAAACATTGCTGAGAAATGGGCGATGACCTGGTCGCCTTCCTTCGTGCTGAAAAAGACCGGCTGCACCACGACCTTGATGCCAAAATACGTCTGCGCCTTAGTGAACATCTGAGTCCATTCCGGAAGGCCAACGAAACGGCCACCATAAGGAAGTCCGATGGCCTGCGTGTAGATTGCGTCCTTGGCGATGATCTTGTCCATTTCGACCAGATCAAATTTTTCGAACAGCAGCTTCAGGTACTGCGCAGCCAACGCCTCGTTGGGCGATAGTTCATTTCTGATCAGCGGCCCAAAGAAACCGGTGATCGACGCAATCCGTCCATCGGCGGTCAGTTCACCAATGTCCATCCCTTCCATGGTCGGCGCTCCCGGCAGCTGCAGCTTCCACAAGACACGATAGGAATTGCCGTAAACATCGATTCCGCTGCTGCGCGTAATCTGCGCGGTGGGATACTCAGTCAGGAATTTCCCAATATGCACGGACAGCGCTTCGGCTCCGTGAACATTTGCCGACGGATCGCGATACACTCCATCCTTGGCCCACACCTCGGCGAGGTATTCCGCCCGCTTGGCGGGGTTGGGCTCGCCCCACACTTTTTCATAAATCCCGACCGCGTGTTCTGCCCGCTCCTGAGCACTGGATTCGGCCGCCACCCCCGACAGCGGAGCCAAGAGAGCGGTCAGCAGGGCGAAACATTTCAGGAGAGAGGAAAGGGACATGCGAAATAGCGGGGTTGACGGGACGTCAAAGATCCAACCCCGCGAATAATGAAATCACTTCGCGTATTGTCAGTTATGACACTGTCGCACCGGGCCCCACGCCCCCTGTCGCGTGGTGCGCAGAGTGAAAGACCGGAAGAGTTGACAAAATAAACCCTCGGTGGACTACGTCCGCCTCTTTCGTTTCTCCGTTTCACAACTCGGTTCGAGAGACAAGGCGGTTGTCCTTAAAGATTACAAGCCCTACCCTACCGTCGCGTCCGCAGCCCACCCGGGATTCGGCTCCCCGATTCTTTTCCCGAGCCATATTGTTTGTCACCGCGCAGCGACTTTCGAGGACGTATGGCATGATGAAAATCGAAACCATGTCCTGCGCTGCCCGCGCATCAGTGAAATTGTTCGCCGTCCTGATGATTTCCTTGTGGGCGCCATCCGCCTACAGCCAGTCGAATCAAACACCCGCAGCTCAGCCGCATGAGCAATTCAAGACGCTGATCGATCCATATATCGGCCCTCTCCTCAACGGGCCGAAAGCCCTGAGCGGTCTCGTCGTGGGGGTAATCCACGGCGACCGAAAAGAAGTTTGGGGCTACGGGAAAGTCGGGCCGGACGGACACACCCCGGATGGGGAAACTCTTTTTAAAATCGCCTCGGTGACCAAGCCTCTCACGGCCTTGCTCCTGGCCCAACTGACCGTCGAGGGAAAACTGGCCTACAACGACACCGCATTCTCATTCCACGGCAAACCCGTCACCTACCGCCAGCTCGCCACCCACACTTCCGGACTGCCCTTGCTCCCGCCCAATTTCAACGTGGAATCAATCGAAGAGTTTCGCCGGTTTCTCCACGACTTCACTCTCGAGCGGGAGCCCGGAAGCAAATTTGAATATTCAACCACGGGTTACAGCGCACTCGGACTGCGCCTCGCGGAAAAGGTGGGGACCAGTTTTGAAGCCAGCCTCAACGGGCGGTTGCTTATTCCGCTGGGCATGACCTCGACAGTTTTCGTACTGCCCGAAAACCGTGAATCGCGTTTCGCCGGGGCCACGCCGCCGCCGCCACGCAAGAGCGGACCCAACCCTTTTAATCCTGCGGGCGGGCTAATCTCATCGGCGAATGATCTGCTGCGATTGATTTCGGCGCACCTCACACCGGATAAATTTCCCGCTCTCGCCCAGGCGATCCGTCTGACTCATGAGGCCTGTCCCGATGTGCAGCCGACTTTTCCGGGCTGCAGTTCCTCGCTGGGCTGGTTTGTCGTGAGCTTCGGACCGGTGGCCAAATTTTATTTTGCCAGCGGCGTGACCTCTGGTTTCAGGGCCTTCATCGCCTTCGATCCCGCCGGCAATTCCGGAGTGGTGCTACTCACCAACACCGACATGCAACCCGAGGACGCGCGGATGGAAATGGCGGGATTCCCCTTGCTTGCCGTTTTGGCGCAGCTGCCCTTGGACGCTTCAAGCGGAGCGAATTCAGACCCGCACGAGGGCAAGTGACCCACCGGCTTGCTTAGCCCCTGCCAACTCCCAGCCCGTGCGGCGGGGTCAACCGAGCCACCTTTATGCCCGCGGAAAGAGCGCCCCGATGATTGTTCGTGTCTTTCCCGGGTATAATGTTTTCACCCTGTGTGGTGCGACGACTCGATCAACTCCTGGCCAACCTTGGTTACTGCTCCCGCCGCGACGCCCGAGCGTGGATTCAGCAGGGCCGCGTGACGGTGCGCGGGAAAGTGGTCGATGATTTTGGCGCGAAAGCCAGCGCGACGGACGTGCTCCTCGACGGCGAACCGCTCGATCATCCCGACGGCCTGCTGATCCTGCTCCATAAGCCGACCGGGCTGGTCTGTTCCCATGATGAACGCGAAGGTCCGAGTGTTTATGGGCTGCTTTCCGAGCGCTGGCGGCGGCGCAATCCCACGGTCACCAGCATCGGTCGCCTCGACAAGGACACCAGCGGCCTGCTCCTCCTTACCGACCAAAGCGAACTCGTCCACCGGCTGACTTCGCCAAAATACAAGGTGCCCAAAATCTACCGCGCCACTCTCACCCGGGATTTGTCACCGGATTTGATTCCCCTTTTCGCCCGCGGCACACTTTTGTTGAAAGACGAAGCTTCACCGTGCGCACCCGCGGATATGAAAATACTTTCGCCGCGGGAGGCCGAGGTCACGCTGACGGAGGGCCGTTACCATCAGGTGCGCCGGATGTTCGCCAGTCAGGGCAACGAAGTCCTCGCCCTGCACCGGTCAAATTTCGGCCCATTGGAATTAGCCGGCCTCCCCGCTGGACAATGGCGCCTGCTGCCGCTCGACTCCTTTCCCAAGACATGAACCCCTCCGCTCTCACTGGCGCACAGAAAACCAAACTCCGCGGTCTCGGTCAGACCGCACCCGATACCCTGCTCGTGGGCCGGGAGGGCGCCGCCGCCGCGGTCACAGCCCAGCTGGATCGCGAGCTGGCCAAACGGGAACTCGTCAAGGTGCGCTTCACGGGTGGCCAGGACCGCCATGCGCGCGCCGCTTTGCATGACACTCTTGCGCTCGCCACGCACAGCGAATGCGTCGGCGCGGTCGGACACACCGCCCTCTTTTTCCGCCAAAATTCCGATCCCGCTTTGCAAAAAATCGTTTTGGCCTGAATCGGCCAAAGCGGGGGCGGTGATGCGCGGTAACTGCGATCAAAATTTGTTTTGTAGGAGCTTGTTTACAGGCGATTCCGCGCTTGGTCCGTTGGCGAACATTCCCAATCGCCTGTAAACAGGCTCCTACAAATGAAGCGAGCTCGGCTCGCAAACTGGCCGCATGACGAACCGCCCAGCCTGCCGGATAGCCGTCCCGCACCGGCGCATTTCCAGAGTTGCGCCGCACCCGGCCACCGGTATCTTTTTCGAATATTCTCTTCCCCGTGAAAAACAAAATCCTTTCCCGTTTTTGTGTCCTCCTCGCCCCGGTTGCTTTGCTGACCGCCTGCACCACTGCGGGACGTGATGCCCGTGTGACGAATCCCAACCAGCCCGGCCCGGCCGTCGGCAATGCCGTCGGCACGGCGGTCGGCGCCGTCGGCAGCAATGTGGTAGGAGCAGTCGTGGGGGGCGTCGAAGGCGCGGCCGCCGCAACGAAAGCCACTTTCACCAACGAACGCCGGATCGTGCGCACGTGGCGCGTGGAAAAAACTTCCGATGGCCGCACCATCCGCGTGCCGGTTGAGATCGAGGTTGACGAAAACGGCAAGCCCATCGAGCGGGCACCTTAATCTGCGCCCGCAGAAAATTCCGCGAAGCGAAAATTCAGGGCGCGTTTTCTTTCATAATGCGTCGCCCCGATTCTGCCGCAAAATACTGCGGGCAGACCCCAACACGATCAGCGCGAGGACGAACCCTCCGGCCATTGAGCCGCCACCTGATTCCGAACCAGCCGCAGGTGGCGGGGTGACCGTAGCAGAGGAAATTGTCAGTGTCGCTTTGTTGCTGGTCACACCGCCCAATGCATTCGTGACGACGACCGTGTAGTCACCGGCGTCGGAACTGCGCGCATTGGTGAAACTCAGCGTGTTCGTCGTCGCGCCGCTAAACGGACTGCCATTGAAATACCATTGGTAAGTCGGCGCGGGCACGCCGGAAGCGGTCACGGAAAATTGGGCGTTACCCCCCGGCGCCGCCGTTTGACTTTGCGGTTGCGCGGTAATTACAGGAGGCCCCGCCGGCTGGCCTTTCCGGACCGCATTGTTTTCTGCTTCCACGATGTAAAGGACACCCGAGCCATCCACCGCTATGCCACTGGGAGAATTAAAACCGGCGGCTAGACCAACGCCGTCCTCGCTGCCGATAAAACCCACCGAGCCAGCCACGGTGGTCACAACTCCACCCGGAGTGATCTTGCGAATCGTGTTCCCGCCTTTCGACTGACCAAAGTTTATAAGTTCAGTCACAAACACATTGCCAGCGCCGTCGACGCCAAGACTGGAGGGAGAAGTAAATCGCGCCGCCGCGCCGGTCCCGTCCACGTTGCCCTGAACACCCGGAGTGCCCGCCAGCGTGGTGACGACTCCGCCCGCAGTGATTTTGCGAATCACATAATTATCCGCCACGTAAACCGTGCCGGCCGCATCCGAGGCGATCGCGCGGGGTGACCAGAAAAGGGCTGCGGTGCCCTGTCCATCCAGGCTGCCCAATACGCCAGCGGTGCCCGCGAGCGTGGTGACCACTCCACCCGGCGTAATCTTGCGGATGGTACTGTTTAGAGAGTCGGACACATAGACATTCCCCGCATCGTCCACCGCGACCCCATTGGGAAAACGAAATCGCGCCGCCGCGCCGGTCCCGTCGGTGCTGCCCATGTTAAAAAATCCCAAGGTGCCCGCGAATGTTGTGACCACACCGGCCGGGGTGACCTGGCGAATAGCGTGGTTCCAGGTATCAGCCACATAAACGTTTCCCGCCCTGTCGGTCGCCACGCCATTCGGTTCGAAGAATCGCGCGTCCGCGCCAGTTCCGTCAACCCCGCCATATACTCCTACTCCGCCCGCCAGAGTGGTCACCGCGCCGCCGGGAGTAATTTTCCGGATCGTCTGGTTTATCGTGTCTGCGACATAAACATTCCCCTCGCCGTCCACCGCAGCGCCAACGGCAAAATTAAAACGCGCCGCCACACCGGTCCCATCCGTACTGCCGGAACCACCGGCCAGACCAGCCAGGGTAGTTACCGCCACGCCCGAGTTAATTTTGCGCAGCGTATGATTGCTTGAATCCGCGACGAAAAAATTGCCGGCATTGTCGAGCGCTACGCCGCGAGGATTGGAGAACTGCGCAGCAATTCCGACTCCGTCCTCGCTGCCCCCCCTATTACTGTAGGAGCCAGCCAGCGTCGTCACCACCCCGCCGGGAGTAATTTTTCTAACGGTATTTTCAGAATTTTCAGTCACGTACAAATTGGCGGCGCTGTCCACGGTGATTCCGTAGGGCCCGTACAACTGCACCGCTCCCCCCGTCCCATTTATCAGATTGATCGTGGTTACCACTCCGCCAGGCGTGAGCTTGCGGATTTTATTATTGCCGGTGTCCGCCACATACACTGTGCCGGCCCCATCCACGGTGATGCCACTCGGATAGGCAAACTGAGCAGTGGGACCAGTGCCGTCCGCATTACCCCAGGGACCGGGCTGGCCCGCGGGAGTCGTCACGACTCCACCCGCCGCGATTTTGCGAATCGTGCTGTTGTCAGCGACGTAAATGGTGCCGGCGCCATCCACCACCAGTGCCCGTGGGTACCAGAATAATCCGTTGGCGCCCGTTCCGTCCGTGCTGCCCTGCACACCGGGTAGTCCGGCCAGGGTAGTCACCCCTCCACCCGCTGTAATTTTGCGGATAGTGGCGTTTCCTGAATCGGCCACATAGATATTTCCAATATTGTCCAACGCGATGCCGTGCGGATCGGAGAAACGTGCCGCCGGGCCCGTTCCGTCGGCACTTCCCGCGACACCAGCCATTCCGGCGAATGTGGTGGTCACGCCGCTCGCCGTGATTTTCCGGATCGTATGATTGCCCGAATCGACCACGTAAACGTTGCCCTGACCGTCCGACGCCACCCCATCAGGAAGATAAAAGCGCGCCGCCGGGCCCGACCCGTCCGCCCGGCCCGGACCACCCAGCGGACCAGCCAGGTGACTGAAAAAATAGTTGTTCGGCCCTGACTGGGCAGCGCTATCGACCAATGCGATCAACGTCACTACGACAAGGAAGCCGGAACGAAGTTTTCGAAACCAATCAACTGGAAAAGAATTCATCGGGTGGAGTGATTGCTTGCGGGCGAAAACCGCGGAACGCAGCCGCCTCAGTCGATATGACAATCGAACGCCTCAAACCCGTTACCCGGAAAATGAGCCGCTTTCGTCCTGCCCCGCCCGAGGCCCATGTTCTTTCAGCAACCATCAACGGCAGATGGAAAAAATCCGACCGTCAGAGAATTCGGGGACATAAAAAAAGCGCCTCCCGTTGAAGGGAGGCGCTTTTGTCGGAGTGAATTGATTATCCGAAATTACCAGCCAACTGTGCCCGGGCCACGGGTCTGCTTGGCGATTTGTTTTTCTTCTTCCCACACCGTCAGGCCGGTTTTGACCGCCACCAGCGACATCTGGAACGAATAGGTGTTCTGCGCAATCTTGCCGTTCTTGTCGGTCTGCTGAATGAGCTTCGCGTAGAGCGTGTAATCCGGCACGAGAATCTTGGCCTTCTTGCCGCTCTGCATCTCGTCGAGTTCCGCCGCCTCGCTGGCGACCACAGCGCGTTCGCCCAATCCCATGGTGTTCGTGATATTAATCTTGCCGGTGTTGGTGAGGGCCACGCGAATTTTTTTGATCAGCAGGTCGGTATCGACCATCATCGTGGTGTTGTTAATGACGCGATCGACCGCCAGGATGGCTGGCGTGCGCGGGGCATTGTTCAAGGCGCCGCTAGAGAGGAGCGAATTGATGAGTTGGTCGGCGGCATTGGCCCAGTCCTGCGAGTTGATCGCGGAGGTATTGATCGCCTGCGGCCCCTTGGCGTCGACGGTGCGGGTTTCAGTTTCGGTTTCGCAACCGGAAAACGTCAGCAGTGCGCCGACGGCGAGCAGCCCGACGAGTTTGGATGAGATGGTCTGTTTCATAGTGGTGAGGAGGAGGAATTCTTATTCGCGGAATTTGAGTTTGAAATCCACGGCGCGCGGCGAGACGGCGACGGTGGAGATGGTGGTGGATTCCCGGCCCTGCAGGGGCAGGCTCTTCCAGGTTTCGTTGGCGGAATCGAGGGCCATGCCGTCCTGGTCGATCCACTCGAACTTGTAGTTCACCGTGCGCTGGGAGCTCCGCAGATTTTCGACCGTGGCCTGGATCTTGAGCAAATTGCCCGAGACCGTGCTCTGGTTGATCGAAACCACGCGGACCGTCCCGGCGAGGGTGTTGTCGGTGATCACACGCTTGTCGGCGATGTAATTGGGCGCAGCTTGGGATTCGGCACGCTCGTAAGTGTTCACGTTATTGGCGCAACCGGAGAAGACGAGCACAGCACCGGCGGCAAGCAGGCTGCCGGCAAAACGGACAGGATGGAGGATGGTTTTCATTTTAAAGCGAATTGGGAAACGAGGAGGGGCGAGGAAGGTGAAATGCTTTTCACGTAAACGATGTTCACCGCGCCGGGGACCAGCGTGATGCTGCGCGAGTCGTTACCCGCGGCAAGGAGAAGTTGGCGGTCAGCCGGCGTGGCCACGCGGGCATACTGGAATTCCTTGGGCAGGCTGCTCCACACGCGGGTGTCGGCGTGCGTGCTCGCGGAGTTGAAGGCGGTCACGGCGACTCTAGTAACGAGACTGCCCATCAAGCCGGCATGGTCCGCGGTTTTTTGGGCTGTCGCAGTGGCGATAGCCTTGGTCGCGCTGGAAATCAGCGTCTTGGTCACAACGACCGGCCACTCGTTTTTGAAATCGTTGGCGATTACGCTGTCGATGCTGGCGAGGGTGGCGGTCGAAAAGTTTTGACCACTGGCTTTGATGCCAAGAGCTCCGATATAGTTCGGATTGAATTTAAGCTTGGGAAAAGCCGCCCCCACGTAAGCGACCTTGCTCGAGACGAGGTAAGTGGGGATTTCAATTTTTGCCTCGTCGCGATCCGGACCTGAGCCCGTCTCGAAGAAAACATAGGTCACACCTTCAGGTGCCTTGCCTTCAGCGGCGGCCGTCGCGAGAGCCAAATCGTCCTTCACATAGGGATTGCCTGGCACCATGAGGGCCACGCGCTCCATCGACTTGCGCCCGCGCTCCAGATCGGAGCCACCTTCGCCGTACACTGTGAAAAAGAGGGCATCGAGAAACACCGCGAAGGGATTCACATAATCACCGTAGCTCACCATGTTGGCGGTCGAGGCTGCGAGCACGGCATCCAGAGCCGGACCGGTCTTCGAGTCGCTCTTCGCCTTGTCGGAATCGTACGAAGCGGATTTGCCGTTCTCATCCTTCACTTCGCCGTTCTTCGCTTTCTGGGCAGTCTCTTGAGATTCAGCGATGCGCTTTTCATTTTCCGCCACTGCATCCTTCTGGCGTTGGAGGGCGCGGTTGAGTTCGACCCGGGCATTGTCGCGCTGCCCGAGCTGCATGTAACTGAGCGCCTTGTAGGCATTCATCAAAACCTTGTCGTAGGCGCGACCCCGATACGGCAGTGTGCTCAGGTTCGTAAGCGTGGCTCCGACTTCGGCCCCGACCTTCACCTTGGCCTGTTCTTCGTATGAATTCACCTTCTCTTCAGCCTGATCATACGCGGTCATGCTCCGCTGGAGGTAGGCGTTGGAAACATCGGCCGGGGTCGAAGCTCCACCTGAAGCGGGCGCGGCGGGGCCTGAAATTGCGGGAACGAGGCCCGGCTCAGCCAGCGCAGCGGCGCGCAAGGTGGCACCCTGCTCCAATTTCCAGAGGATATAATCGTTCGAGGTGGCATTGGCCGCCGCTTCCTTTTCCACCGAGGTCAACGCGGCCGCGAGGTGGCCTGATTGGTAGATGCCGGTAAAGTCCGATGCCGATTTTTTAAAAAGGGCGGCGGGGCTGGCGACGGCTATGAACAGCAGTGAAGCACTGCAGGCCAATAGCGGATAGCGGGGAAGTGTGGCAAAAAACCGGCAACGGGAATTCATTCTTTCGTGGATGTGGATTGGGAGGGTGATATGGAAACGGCGGTCGCGCCTGCGTTTACTGCTCCGACTCGACGTCGTCTTTCAGACGGACGATCGCGCCTTTATCGATGCCGGTGTCTTCAACGGCTTCGGCCTGGGAATTCTGCGGGGTG
>JANYDX010000053.1 GCA_025363395.1 Verrucomicrobiota bacterium | reverse complement strand
GCTGGCCAAGCCCACCGGCAGCGGAAAAGACGCCGGCATCGGCTTCAATATCCTGAAGAATAAATTGGTGGCCCGTATCAATTGGTACAGCACCAAGACCAAGGACGAACGCACCGACAGTGCCGGAACACTGCTGGGCCGTCTGGCGTATTCCGACACCACCACGGGTATCGCCTGGGCCAGCGCTGTGCAGCGTCTTCGCAACGGAGCCAACCCCGCCCTCTCCAACTGGAATACCGAAGCCGCCAATCCGGTTCTTGATGCGGTCAATCAGCAAAAGATCTATGACCTGATCAAACTGCCGCTGAACTATTATTCGGGCATCGCCACCGGTGGCACCCAGGACAGTTCCGCCGAGGGCATGGAGTTGCAGCTCACCTACAACCCGCTCCCCAACTGGACGATCAAGGTGACCGGCGACAAACAGAGCACGACTTATCGAAATGTCGCCCCCCAGTACGACGCATGGCTGGCCGAACGCCTGCCGATCTGGCAGACGAATGCCGCTCCTGAAATCCCCGATTTCACCGATGGTGCTGGCGTCCGCTACTCCCTGAAGAACTTCTGGACCGGTTACGGCTTCACCAATGTCGCCCTGGCCACCAACGGAGATGGCAACACCAGCCCGTCCGGTTATTTCTCCAACGTCGTCGCTTCCCAAGTGGCGCTCGCCAAAGCGCTGGAAGGGGTGAATGCGCCTGATCAACGCAAATACCACCTCTCCCTGCTCACCAATTACACGCTCACCTCGGGCAAGCTGAAAGGCTTTTCCGTCGGTGGCAGCGAGCGCTGGGAATCCAAGGCCGCCATCGGCTACTACGGCAAAGTGAACGACCCGATCAACGCCCCCGGAGTCATCAATTTTGCCGATGCCACCCGTCCCGTGTATGATAGCGGCAACTACTATACCGACATCTGGCTGGCCTACTCCCGCAAGGTCTTTTCGAATAAGATCGGCCTGAAGGTGCAGCTCAACGTCTACAATGTGTTCGAGAACGGCCGCCTGACGCCAACTGCGGTCAACTTCGACGGCACGCCGTGGTCCTACCGCATCATTGATCCACGCCAGTACGTTCTGACGACCACGTTCACGTTCTAATCATTGCTTGGATTCGCGCTTCACCAGCGCAGCTAGTTTCGAGCTCCCTCTGCAAAGAGGGAGCTTTTTTATGCGCCGGCTTTTGAGACCACACGGGCTCGAATAGCCATCCACGATGCGGTTGTTGAACTCCATCCTTCGGCGCGATACGGCCGTGCACGCTTTGGCCGACGCAATTTTCAAGTAAACCTTTAACGCCAGATTTGGGTAACCGCTAATCGACGCTCATCAGCACAAATAAAGGCACCGCGACTCTGCGACCACGGCGACCTTGCCGTGGCCTTTCCGCATTTAACCCAAACCAGTCTGCTGGTTTTCCAATTCAGCAATCGGGTGAATTTCCGATGACTTGAACGTGGACCCAGATTTTTGAACGACGTCTATCGGCGAAGATCAGCGGTTTTTCTTCAGAGTTTCCATGATGATTGACCGCGCCGAAACGAAGCGCCTTAGTTTGATTCATCATGGCACCCGTGACGGCACCCCTCGATGTGACCAGACCGGTTTTCAAATCGTGGTTCACTCTCGCGGGCTTGATGGTCGCGGTCCTGCTCACCTATTGGAACAGTTTGGATACACCCTTCCTGTTCGATGATACCGGAGCGGTGGTTAACAATCCGACGATCCGGCACCTCGGATCATGGGCGGTCTTGGACCCGCCGGCCGACGGCAGCACGACCAGTGGACGCCCGCTCGTGAATCTTTCCTTCGCGATCAATTATGCGATCAGCGGCGAGGCCACTTGGAGTTACCACGCGCTCAATCTGCTCATTCATGCCCTGGCCGCCCTGACCCTGATGAGCGGTTTACAAAGAACCCTGACCAGCCCCGTCCTCGGCGCGCGATTTGCGCGGGCGTCGCACTTTCTCGCGTTTTTCATCGCCCTGCTCTGGGCGCTGCATCCGCTTCAAACCGAATCGGTCGTCTGCATTGCCCAGCGCACCGAGTCCCTCTGCGGCCTTTTTTATCTGCTGACCATTTACGGTTTTATTCGGGCGGCCGAAGCGGGTGCGAGCTCAACGCGAGTCTGGTTCGTTTTGTCCCTCGTCAGCTGCTTCGCCGGCATGGGCACCAAGGAAGTGATGGTCACAGCCCCGCTCCTCGTGCTGCTCTACGACCGGACCTTCATCGCCGGCACTTTTTCCGCTGCTTGGCGCGGACGCCGCACATTCTACGCCGCACTGGCTCTCACTTGGGCGCCATTGGCCTGGCTGGTTTGGCGCAGCGGGGGTGAGCGGGGCACCGCCGCCGGCTTCCGCCTCGGCGTCTCCGGTTGGAATTACCTCCTCCAACAATGCGACGCCATTGTGCTCTACTTGAAATTGTCTGTGTGGCCTCATCCCTTGGTGTTGGACTATGGCACGGTGGTCGCCCACTCCATCGCTGATGTCTGGTGGCAGGGCGTGCTGGTGGTGGCCATGCTCGCCGCCACTGGGTGGGCCTTGTGGCGTCGCCCCGCGGCCGGATTCGCCGGCGCGTGGTTCTTTATCATCCTCGCACCGAGTTCCAGTTTCGTGCCGCTCGTGACGCAGACGATGGCGGAACACCGCATGTACCTGCCCTTGGTCGCAATTGTCTGCTTCATCGTCCTGGCCGTGCACCGCTGGCTCGGTCCGTGGGCCACCGGAGTGCTGGCGCTCGCGGCCCTGGCCTGCGGCATCACCTCCGTCGCCCGCAATCGCGATTATCGCGACGCCGTCGCCATCTGGAGCGACAGCACCACCAAATATCCGCTGAATCCGCGCGCGCACAACAACCTCGCGTGGGCTTTGCAGGCCGTGGGAAATATCGCTGAAGCCAACACGCACTTCTCCCGTGCCGTTGAACTTCAACCCGATTACATTTCCGCGCACTACAACTGGGGCGTCAGCCTGCTCGACCAGGGACGCCCTGCGGAAGCCATCGCCCAATTTGAAACCGCGTTGCAACTCGCGCCCAACAACGCCGATGCCTCCTTGAATCTCGGCAACGCCTTGATGCAGGTGCAGCGGGCACCTGAAGCGATTAACTATTACGAAACCGCACTGCGCCTCAAGCCGGCCGCCGATGCACACTACAATCTCGGGGTGGCACTGCTTGATTTGGAACGCACCGCCGAAGCGACGGAACATTTGCAGGCGGCCATCAAAATAAATCCGCGCCTGACCGCAGCCCATTATCAACTCGGACGGGCCGCCGAAATCTCGGGCCGGCCCACCCAAGCCGAACAGCACTACCTCGAAACCCTGCGACTTGCGCCCGATCACATCGCCGCCCACGGCAAGCTCGGCCTCCTGCTCGCCCGTCGGGAACAACTGGCATCGGCCGCCGAACATTTCCGCGCTGTGATCCGCCTGCAGCCGCGCGACGCCGACGCTCAGGCCAATCTGGGCAACGTCCTCCTGCTGGAAGACAAACCCCGTGACGCGATCACCTGCTACGAGGAAGCACTCCGCCTGCGTCCCGGTGATCAACGCACCCGCGACAATCTCCAGCTCGCGCGCGAATCACTGCGTTGAACCGAAAACGCCGGAGTGCGGAAACCGCGCCCGGTCCACCACCTTATTGTTTCCCCAGCATCCGGCGCGCGCGATCAGCATTCTGGCCGGCGGAAACGTGCGTCGGATCTAATCGCAGCGCCTCTTCAAATTGTTCCAACGCTTCACGCAGCCGGCCGGCCCGCCCCAGCGCCGTGCCCAGCCGGTTGTGCCCCTCCGCCTGGTCCGGCTGCACGCGCACCGCTTCCTGCAATTGAAAAAACGCGTCCGCTTTTCGGTCCAACCCGAGCAGGACATCGCCGTAACGAGTGTGCACCTCCGCGTCATTCGGACGCGCCTTGAGCAGCTGCTCAAAATTCGCCGCCGCTTCGGCCAGACGCCCGTTCTGCGCGAGCGCACTCGCCAGATTAAAACGGAGTTCCCACGCGCCCGGCGCCATGCGCACCGCTTCCGCCATTTCAGCGAGGCCCTCGGCCACCTGACCGGAAAGAATCAGCGCATTGCCAAGGTTACCCCGGGTGTTCGCGTCGGCCGGACGAAGTTTCAACGCCGCCTGAAAATAACCGGCGGCCTTCGCGGGCTCGCCCAGTTCCTGCCAGACATTGCCCAGATTATTCAACACTGGCGGCACCCCGGGTTGCACTTCAAGTGAACGCTCCAGCCACTTGCGCGCCTCTTCGAGCCGCCCGGCCCGTCGACAGTAATCCGCGAGCAGCGCCATGGCCCGCGCATTGTCCGGACGCTTCGTTACCGTGTCCTCACAGATGCTGATCGTGCTGGCGTAGTCCCGGTTTCGGCGCTCTGTCATGACGCCGAGCACAACAACCGCGACCGTCATCAGCACGAGGGCTTTCCGCCCCAGAAACTGATAAACGGAAACCCCCGCGAGTACGACCACCGCCGCGAGCGGCAGATACATGCGGTGTTCCGCCATCGTCTGCCCCACCAACGGCAGCACACTCGAACTCGGGGCAAGAATCAGAAAAAACCACGCACCCAGGCAGCCCAGCGCGGGCCGGCGCATCAGACTCCAAATCGTTCCCGCCAACAATGCCACCAGCACCAGACCCTGCCACCAGACTTCACCCACCCCATGGACGAGCCCGATGCCATAATCGAGCACGAGGGGATCCGGCCAGAACGACAGCTTCAAGTAGAGGATGATCGCCTCGCACTGCGTCAGCAAATAGGTCCACGGCGAAACGCCCAGCCCAAAACCGGCGGATGCACCGCGCGCGCCTCCCTCATGCAGCACAACCAGCGCCAGCAAAATCCAGGTGCTCGCAAGCAAACCGAGCAGCCGCCGATGCCGCTGCCAAACCATCCGCCACGACCCGGCGACAAAAGCCCGGTCATAGAGCGCCGCGAACACCGGCGCGGAAATCATCACCTCCTTGGTCGCCATTCCCAGCAAGCACGCGACGAATGCCCCTGCCGCCCATTTCGCCGGCGCCTCCGGCTCGGTCGCCCGGATAAAAAACCACAGCGTCAGCAGATAAAACAACCCCAGCAGCGCCTCGGCCCGCTGAGAAACATACGTCACCGATTCAGTCTGGAGCGGATGTAGCGTCCACAGTAAAGATACCAGTAAAGCGAGTTCGAACGCGTGCGCCCCGAATCGCGCCAACAGCACCGGCTGGAGCAAGGTGCGCCTCACCACGCCAAAGAAGACCGCTCCGGCCGCAATGTGAATCAGCAGGTTGAAAACATGGTAACTCCACACTGCGTTGCCACTGATCGCATAACTCAGGCCGAGCGAAAAATTCACCACCGGCCGGCCCGAAATGGGCAGACCTCCGAGTTCCGCGGGCGGCCAGCATGCGGTCCACAGGTGGTGGAGCGACGGGTTCGAAACGATGGCCAGCTCATCATCGAAAACAAACGGCACGCCGAAACTGTTGTGGTACGCCAGCAGCGCCGCCACCGCGATCACCAGCAGCCCCAGCCAGGGCGCACGAAACGTGAAACCATTCCCAGCCGTCGAAGTTGGCGCGGGGCGCGCAGTGGACATGGCGCATGGCAACAAGGGCCGGGACCTCTGTCCAGTCTGCACACCGAAAAGGACCATCATCCGCATTTCCACCGTGGAAAATGGCATCTTACTGTCAGATAGACATCGAATCGCCCGGGTGGGAGTGCGGGGACATTTTGACGTGAACCCGGTTAATGATTTGAAACGGAAAGTTTCCGTTGTGATCGCTTGGTTTGCGCCAGCCTCACGTCCTTC
>JANYDX010000043.1 GCA_025363395.1 Verrucomicrobiota bacterium | reverse complement strand
CCAATGGCGCGCCCGGTCTCGTCTTGCACGCGGGCACAGGTTCATTTGTCGCCGCGCGCGGGCCGGATGGCGCAGTGCACTACGCCGGAGGCCTCGGCTGGAAATTCGGCGATCCCGGCAGCGGGTTCGACATCGGCCGGAGAGCACTCGCCCTGGCGCTGCTGGAATTGCAAAGCCTGTCCGCAGGCGCGAGTCAGGTTTCACCGCTCGTCGAGGCCTTGCGCGCCCACACGGGGCTGGCCGACTACTCCATCAATTCGCGGTTTTTCTACAACGACCCGGCAGCCAACGTCAGGATTGCCAGCTTCGCTCCGCGAGTCCTTGCGCTCGCGGAACAGGATTGTGGTCCCGCACAGCAAGTCGTGGCCGACTCGATCACCGATCTCGCGCGCCAGGCCGACACCGTGATTCACCGCCTGTTTCCGCAGCCAACCGCGAAACTCCCGTGCGGGGTCAGCGGACGGATCTTGAACAGCATTCCCGCCGCCTTCGCCCTCCGCTCACTCGCGAGCAAACTAAACTGGCCGGTCGAATTGCATTTCATGGCAACCCCGCCCATCGAAGGCGTCCGACGTTTGCTGGCGAGGATGAGCTGAGTTGAGGCAAGCCAGCCGGATTACTCGATGGTTGCCCGCGGGAGGGTTTTGATTGGAAACTTGGGAGATGATCAAGCCGAATCCGAACCACCGCGTGGAATACGATCGCAGGATGCATCGGGTGCTCGCGTACATTGACGTTCACTTGGATGAATCCATCGATCTTTCGCGCCTGGCAAAAGTCGCGGCTTTTTCATCGTTTCACTTTCATCGGATCTTTGCAGCACATGTCGGCGAAACGTTGGGCACATATTTGACCCGGCGGCGGGTCGAGCAGGCCGCCGCCCGGATGGCGTCCCAGCCCAGATTGGGGGTGTTGAATGTTGCACTCTCCGTTGGCTTCGGTTCGGCCGAGGCTTTCACCCGCGCATTTAAAAAACATTTTGGTTGTGTCCCTTCGTTTTGGAAAAAGCAGCGGCCGGCGCCGTGGTTTGCAAATAGCAAGATGGGTCAGACGAAGAGCAAGCCGGGTCAGGCAAAGCGCCGGCGGGCGGTGTATAGTCGTGCCATGACTAAAACAAAATTACCGCCGTTACAGGTCGCGATCAAATCCCGTCCGCCCGTCCGCATTACCTACCTCCGCTATCAGGGTCCCTTCGGCGACGCCTTGGGCCAATTCTGGCAAAACGAAGTTTATCCGTGGATGGTGGAAAATAATTTACTCGGAGTGCCGAGGTATGGCGTCAGTCACGATGATCCGCAGGTCACGGCGAAAAACAAATGCCGCTACGATGCCGGCTTGGAAGTCGGGCCGGACTACGTGCCGTCACAAAAAGCCCAGGTGACGACGCTGCCGGGCGGTCTGTACGCGGGCACCCAATTCAAAGGAACTTCGTCGGAAATTCCGGCAGCGTGGGACCGGATTCTGCGGGAGTGGCTGCCCGCCAGCGGCTATCAACTCGATGCGCGCTCCTGTTTTGAATATTATCCGGTTAACGGAGCGTTTGACGAGAAGACCGGCGTATTTACGGCCGAACTTTGCATCCCAATCGCGAAACTGTAACCAGGGAAGCAAAAGGGGCCGGCCGTAAAGACTATAAATTGATCGCGACGGTGAACACGAACTGAACTAAATTAGACATACAGCCGGGCTCCTTTTTTTGGCTTTTTGTACTGAGTCAAGACGTGGCGTCCAGTCTTGTTCAGGAGGCAGTCTGGCAGGAAGAACTGGACCGCTTGCTGGGCAACCTGCGCCGATCGGCCAAAGACGTGGCGAATGAAGGCAAGTCGGTCAACTGGAAGCGGGCGCTGGCCGCCGCGCTGAGGAGCCGGACGACCGTCACTAACCGCTGGCTGGGCACGGCGCTGCAAATGGGCAATCTGCATGAAGTCAGCCGCAAGGTCGCCGCCTGGATTCACCAGCCCGACGCCACCCTGACAAAGAAGCTGTCGTAAACCCCAAACCCCAAAGTTTGACCCCTTCTAATTTCTTTGGATTCCGCAAGGGTATGATCCGGACATTGGTTACAAATAGTCCAAGGACATCGGTTACACTTTTGATTTAGATTTTGGTTTGGTTTTGGCGAGAGGTTTATGATGCGGAGGTGAACGTTCGCGAAGTGCAGCTCGGTCACCCCGGAAGCATTAACGAACAGTCCCACTCTGCATCCGGCCAGCGCTTCGCCGACGTGGTAGGTGTGACCTTGGTGGCGCAACTGAC
>JANYDX010000032.1 GCA_025363395.1 Verrucomicrobiota bacterium | reverse complement strand
AAAATGGGGTCCGCCGATTCGCTCGCGTCTGCGGGATCAGGGGCTACCTCGACATTGGGACGAAAGTCGTTGAGAGGCGTGCCATCGATTTGATAAACCGGCCTCTCGGAAATCTGGAAAGGAACGCCGCTGTGGGGAAGCCGCAGTTCGCGCACCATTGCACCGCAGCCCGCCATACGGGTCCCGACAGTTCGCGCCCGGCCCGTGACAGCCAAGGCCATCGCGAACTGCTCGGCCATACTTTCGCTCCAGTGATTCACGAGCACTACTACGGGTTTGGTATAAGTCCACGGGCCTCGCGCTGGCATATCCGATATCCAGCGTTTGCTCAGGCCCGCACCCTCCCGTCTTGCCATCCATCCAAACTGCATTCGCTTGCCGATAAATCGTCCCGCGATGGGCAGACCGACAAACGTGGCTCCCCCGTTGTTGTCACGCACATCGAGAATAAGTCCGGACGTGTTGCGCATCGTCTCCAATGCGGCGTCGAATTCTTCGACGAGCCTAGCCTCGGTAAACGTGGTGAGGCGGATATATCCGAGGCCGTTCGGGAGCATACGGCTTTCCAAGATCACGCCCGGTTTCGGCGGGATACTTGGCGCGAGGGAGCATTCGCGCATTTCGCCGTTCGGAGAGCGCAAAGCCAGGTGTCGTGTCTCGTTGTGTCGGCCGGCTAAAACGGAAAGCAGCGCCCATTGCTCCGCCGAAATATCCGGCTTGGTCAGACAGCGCCCCAGCCGATCTGTCGCCGCCGCGCGCAACGGGATTCCCTCCCGGCTGATGATTTCGTCTCCCGGCTCGATCCCAGCGCGGGCCGCTGCGCTATCGCGCCGCACCTCCATGACCAACGCCGACCCTGCGCGCCATTCCGCCCAGATGTCATGCGGCGGCAGGCACCATGAATCTGCCCAGTTTATGTTCAGGTGCACATGGGGATCGTGGAGTTCATCGAGGAGTTGCTCCAGCACTGCGGCGAACTGGCGGTTGTTTTTCGCCGCGACCGCTTCGGGGCGATAGAGAGTTTTTGCGGCAGCCCAGTCCACCGGCTTCGAAGGCAGCAAGCCGTCGTATTTGCGGACAAATTCCCACGCCGTGTCGAAATCCTCCGCCCGTTCCTTTTCGCTCAGCTCAACTCGGAGCGGAGGAATCGTTGAGGAACTGCACGATTGCAGGAGCCAACAAGAGGCTCCGAGGAATACAACGGCAGTCGCCGTGAAGAAGCCTTTGCCTGGGGGAAGAGTTTTCATCCGGTGGAATATTTAATCAAAAATCCGGCCGCGGTTGAATCGCCACCACGCCACCGAGAGCAGCGCGATGGTTGTGCCCACAAGAATACCGATGGTCGGGACTAATTCCTGCAACGGCGCATGCTGCCACAATACCTGACGAAACCCCGTGATCGACCAGTGAACCAGCGTGAACCGGCTCAACTGTTGCATGAAATCCGGCATGAAACTCACCGGGAACCATGCTCCACCCAGCGCGCTCATCAGGAGAATGCTAAACGCCGACAGGCCTTGGGCCATCCCCGAAGTCTTGGCCAGAGAGGCGAGCAGCATGCCAAAGGCAGAACACGCCGCCGCCGCGCAGACGCACACGACCGCCAGCCGGGGAAGATGGTTCAATATCTCGATGCCGAAGAGCAGGCGTCCCGCCACAAACAGAACCGCCAGTTGAAACAACCCAAGGAAAATTCCGTAGAGAAATTTGCTCCACAAGATTGCCGACGGCGGGATGGGGCCGGAAAGAATCCTTTGAAAGAGCCCGCGATCCTTTTCCTCGAAAAGGGACGTGGCCGACGCGACCAGGGCAAAGAGCAGAAACTGCATCGCCCACCCGCCCACCAATTGCGTGGCCATCGGGCTGCGGATTTCCGGAACGGCCACTTGTTCCTCGTCGATCCTCACTAAAGGCGAAAGCGTTTCGGCAAAGAGCGCCTTCTGCAGCAAACCCGCCACTGTCTGCGTCTCGACGGTATTGCGACCGTTGCCCAAAAGTTTGAGGTGAACGGCGGGAGATAATTCCCGCCCGGTGAAATCTGTCGGAATCACCACGGCGAAACGAAACTCGCCCTGGCGGATCAACGGTCGAACGTCGGACTCCGTCATCCGCCGCTTCGGCTCTTTTCCCCTGCCGACGGTGGTGTGGAGATGAAAAGAGGTTTCCGCGCGCAGAGCAGCGACCAGCTTGGCGGCCTTCGCATTCCCCTCTTCGGCGACAACCGCGAGCGCAATGGCATTGGGGCCGGGGTCGCGTCGGTTCACGCCGAAGACTTGTCCGAACAAATAGATCATGGCTAGGGGAACGAGGAAGGTGAGGATGAGCCTTCCCCGGTCGCGCCGGAGCAGGAGGAAATCTTTGCGAAGCAGGACGAAAATGGGAGGCATGGTGGGGACGAAAAAAGTTTATTCGCGCAGACCTTTGCCGGTGGCGCGGAGGAATACCGCCTCCAGCGTCGGCCGCTGGCTGGTGAAGAGCCCGGAAGGCAGCGCATGGCGTTCGGTTGCCTGGTAGAATGAGCTGAGGCGAAACCCCGGCTTCGGACGGAAACGATGAAAACCCTCGTCGGTTGCGAGTTCACCCGCGCCGGCCAATTCT
>JANYDX010000534.1 GCA_025363395.1 Verrucomicrobiota bacterium | reverse complement strand
GTTTACCCATCACTGCACGCGCGGGCGCCGTGGCCGTCTTATGGCTGGCGAGGTAGTCGAGCAACAGGTAGGTGAAAGCCTCGGTCCGCGTCAGCGGCACTTGTTTTTCAGAAACATTGGTCGCGAGTTCCTGGCCGCGGTCGTATACATGCACCTGCGATTTTAAAATGGTGAAGCCCGGCGGAAACCCACCCTTCTTCACGCTGAATGGGCGCGTGTCCGTTCCGAGCGGCTCCATGGCTGCAGCATAAACCCAGTTTTTCGTCTCGTTCGGTTTGCTCTCCGCGGCCCGGTACTCGACCATCACAATCACATAGGGTTTTTGAATTCCTTTCACGGCAGAGAGGTCAAAGCTGACCTCCATGGCATCATAGAGTCCCGCTTGGAGCGCGTCTTGCATCTGACCCTGAAGCGCGATGGCTCGCCCCTGATCGGCGCCGGACTCGGCAAAGGCTGCCGTTACCCGCCCTTCCTTAATCGAGACGGGGTCGAATCCCGGGGGGATCAATTCGCCGCGCGGTCCACGCAGATGAGGATCCTTAAACAACCCCTGGCCCGGACTGGCGCCCGCTCCGGCCAAGCTGCTTTCAGTGGAAATTCCCGGCAACCCCGACATCATGGTGGACGTCGCCTGGGCCGCAGCATCCGCGCCGGCCAAGGCCACGGCATTCGACCGCGCGAACTGCTTGGCCGGATCGTTTGCTTCCGTGTAAGCGCGTTCGACGGTGAGCTTGGCCAGGGTGACCGACGTGCCAGCCAGCTTGAGTGAGCGATCCACCTTCATCTTGATCGCGCCGAGGTCAGCGGGAATTTTGAATTCCTTGCCGTCCGCCCTGACCACGAAAGAGCTACCGACCACGTCCTGCACGCGCAGGAATTTGCCGTCGTGCTCCACGAGAACGTCAGCGCCCATGAAAAGTGCGTGCGTTCTAGCCTCGGTCAGCTTGGGTGCGGGTTCAGCGGTCCGTCCGACGACGGCCGTGATTGCGAGCAGCAGGGCAAGGAAGGGCCGCACCAAGGCCAATCCGACAGCAGCGTCATTTCGCGGTGTGGTGTTCATATGATGATTTTGGCCGAAGTGGCCGAATTGCCGGAGAAAGCCCCGCGGAGGGAAACGAACTAGAAAGCGAGCCGGCCGAATTTCAGTTCGGCGACTCCTTCGACGGTTTTTCCATTTTCCAATGCGGGATAAAAGCGAATGTTGCTCACCGCCGTCGCGACAGTTTCATCGGCCTGAAGGGAACAGTTGGTGTCAAGATAGGTCGCGAGCGGCAGACCATCCTTTGACACTTTCACGTAATAGGATCGGTCAAACTGTTCTTCGGTCAGCTGCGCCCTGGCCGCGGTCGACAGCTTGCCCATGATGGGCTTGGCGGGGAGTGTTGCGGTTTTATGGCTGACCACATAATCGAGCAAAAGATAGGTGAACGCTTCTGTCCGCGTCAGCGGCACCTGTTTGTCGGCGATGTTCGAAGCGAGTTCCTGTCCGGCATCATAGACGTGCACTTGCGATTTCTCCAAGATGAAGCCGGGAGGGAACCCACCTTTGCGGATGTTGAATCGTCGAATCTCCGTACCGAGTGGCTCGAGAGGGGCCGCGTAAATCCAATTTAGGGTCTCCCCGGGTTTGCTGTCCTGCACGGCATATTGGACCATCACCACCACGTAGGGTTTGCGAATTGGTTTGTCGGATGACACCTCAAAACTCACGTCCATTGCGTCAAACTGTCCGGCGGTCAGATCGTCTTGCATGTGACCAATCAAGCTGGTGCCCCGCCCTTGATCGGCGAGATTGTCGCTCGCGGCGCGGGAAAAATTCACTTCGAGCTGATTCATGTCTTGCCCGCCAAAACCGCGCTCGTCGGGACGGGGCGAACCCGCTGCGCCTCGCGCCCCGAGGTTGGTCATCAGCTGGGCGGCGTCCTGCTTCGCGAGGGCCGCCGCCGCGGCATCCTGTCCGGCCAAGGCGACCGATTGGGAGTTCATGAACTGCTTAGTGGGATCATTGACCGCCGTATACGCTCGCTCGGCCTTGAAGTGGGCCACCGAAACCGCCGTGCCCGTCAATTTGAGCGACCGGTCTACCTTGAGTTTGATCGCGCGAAAATCAGCGGCGACCTTAACTTCCTTGCCCTCCACTTTGATCACGAAGGAACCACCGATCACATCCTGCACCCGGTAAAATGTCTTCTGGTATTCGACGAATATGTCCGCACCCATGAAGAGCGCATGGGTCTTCGGCTCGGCGGGTCCGGCTGGCTTGGTTTCTGCGGCGGAAAGCAAGGTCGCGGTCAAGACAGCCGCGAGTTGAACGAGTTGCCGGGCGGCCGACCATGGATTTGATCCACCAAAGAAAGAAATGATTTTCATGAACTTTATCAGCCGTTTTTGCCGGCTAGGGTTTTGACGCGCGCGAGATAGTCCTCGACCGCGTCGGTTTTCTCGATGCTCAAAGCCCGCTGCAGGTATTCCATGCATTTATCGTAGTGCCGGTTTTTGATCTCGATATTCGCGAGTTCGAGACTTGCCCGGTAGGTGGAATCCGAAATTTGATAGGCGGACTCGAACGCAAAAGCGGCGTGAATGAGATCGTCCTCCTCCGCGTAGGTCCGTCCGAGACTGAGCAACGCCTTCCCATTGAGGGGCGCGGTCAGGAGCAACTCCTCCAAAATCTTGCGAGCCTGCTTCCACTGTTTGCGCGCGGCGTGCAGGTCGGACTCGGCTTGCAAATACGTCAGCCGACCCGCGGGCGAAAGCGCACCCTTCAAGCGACCGAGCACCGCCTCCGCCTGGGGCAAACGGCCGGACGCCGTCAGGACTTGCGCAAAATAAAGCAACTTGCGTTCGCCCACGTCCGGGGTCGCGGCAAATATTTTCTGATATACCTCCGCCGCTTCGGTGTTGAAACCCTGCTCCGCGTAAAGATCTCCGAGCAGATTGAGTTCGTTCGGTCCGGCGATTCCGGCGCCGAGCGAGGACTCCAGCATGATGATCGCTTCCAGCTTTCGGTTTTCCGCGATCAGAATATTGGCCTGGGCCAGCCAAAACTCGGCCTTCGTAGGCTGCAGCTTGATCAAACTCTTCACCAATGATTCGGCCCGGCCGTATTGTTTGCCCTGGATATACACGCGGAGCAGCCCCTCCATCCAATCCGGATTTTCCGGGTTGCCCGAAAGCGCCTGCATGTAGGCCATCTCGGCTGCGACAATATTTCCGGTGCGTTCCAGGCAGTATCCGAGCAGACCGAGCGTGGCTGGATCGTGGTCCCCGAGCGTAATCGCCTTGGAAAAACACGGCTTCGCCTGCTCATACTTGTCCCCGGTGTAGTAGAGCACCCCGAGATTCGTCCACGCGCGGATGAAGTTCGGGTACCGTTTCACCGCACTGAGATAACGGGTCTCCGCCTTGTCGGTCTGACCCGCGGAGTAGTAGACGTTGCCCAGGATAAATTCGAACGCCGGGCTGGGCGCTTCCTTGTCGGTCATCATGGCTTCCAGCAGCTTCAGCGCAAATTCCGGATTCGCGGAAAGGCTGGTGACCACTTTTTCGTAGAGCGCGTATTCCTCCGCCGACATCTCGGGTTCCCGCTCCTTCAGAAAACCGTTGGAGGCATTGATGATCCTTTTGGGATCAAGCTTTGGCGGCGTGTCACCGCCCCAGGCGAGGGCGGGAACCACGAGGGAGAGAATCAAATATAATCTGCTGAATTTCATAGCGTCATACTCCAAAATGTGAACCCGCGGCCCATTGGACCGTGATTCCCTGCTCAATCATGCAGCGGACTTTTTTGCCGCCCTTCATCGCGGGAGAAAACACCCAAGTCTTGATCGATTCGATCATGAGCGTGTCAAACTCGGGATTGCCAGAACCCTTGGTCAGACGAATATGACCGGCCGATCCATCGGCATCGATCACCACGATGAGAGTGACGCGGAGGGCGGCCGCATTGTCCCGCACGCGACTGGAAATCTGCGGATCCGGGCGATCCAAGACCGTCGGCGGCCGGTCGACTTCGCTTTTCTGATAGATGTGCTGCGCGTCCTGCAGAAAATCCATCTTCGGCTTGAAAATCGTCAGCATGGGACCGAGCTGCGCGTTCGCGGGGGGCGCCTTGGAAAGATCCTCCGGCAGGAGCGAGGCCACGTCCGGAGGACTGACCGCGATCTTCACCGGGCTGTCCGCGGGGGATAGTTCGAAACCCGCCATCGGCGTGAGTTCCGGTTCAGGATCGACCGGCTTCACCGGCACCGGCGGGGGCTCCATAACTGCGCGGGCAATCCGCAGATCATCCAATGCGGGCGCGGGCCGCTCCGGCGCCGCCCTTTCATAATACGCAATCCCCAGAAACAGTCCCAGCGTGAACGCCGTCCCCAGCCCGAAACCCGCCACCCGGCACCCCATGCCGGGGCCGTCCACGGAGGTGGTGGACAGCGGCCAGTTTTTTGCAGTGGCGGGGATATTCATGGGCTCAGGGGCCGTCAGCCCGGGTGGTGGCGAACTGCACATGTTGAATCCCGGCTCGTTTGGCCTCGGCGTAAACCTCGGCGAAGACGCCGTGAGTACTGGAGCGATCCGCCCGGATGATCAGGGACGGTGAGCGCCCGATCGCGGCTTGTTTGACGAGGGCGGCCACTTGGTCGGCGCTGACCTGCTGACCGTCGAAATAAATCCGGTTGTCCGAGGAAATGGCGATCAAGAGCGAGTTTTGCTCGTTCAACTGGGTGCCGCCCACGTCAGGCTTCTGCACCTCGATGCCCGGATCGCTAACAAAGGCGCTGCTGATCATCAGAAAAATCAACAGCACCATGATGCAATCCACCATCGGCACCATGTCGATGTGGGTGCTTTCAAACCGGTGTTTCGTGTGGCCGCGTCCGATCATGGCGACAAACCCTCCCCGGCTGCGCACTCGAGCTGGTTCAACTCCTGACTGCTCCGGTGCACCGTCCGATGGGCCAGGTAGACGAGCAACATCGCGGGAATGGCGACGGCCAGACCCGACTCGGTCGCCACCAGCACTTCGGAAATTCCGTGCGCCAGACCTTCCATGGATTTCTCACCCACCCGGTCGGCGAGGCTCGCAAACGTTTTCATCATCCCGCTCACAGTCCCGAGCAAACCGAGCAACGGTGCGGCCGCGATCATCGCGCCCAGGACAATCCGGTGTTGGCGGAAAGCGTCCTGGACCGCCTGCTGCCGTCGGTGCAGGATTCGCAATTGCGCCGGCGTCACTGCTCCCTCCGGGCGCATATGCCGGCGTTCACCACGCAACCACAGCAGCAAATAAAAACAGCGCGCGTACAGCAGCACCGACAGGCCCACGATCGCAATCATCACCGGGCCGCCCTTTTCGTAGAGGTGAAGCAGGTCTTTCATACCGGCAACGACTCCTTGACCGCCGTCCGGGAAGCCTCAGAGCGGGCCGTAGTCACAAATTCCAGGGCATAACGTTCGAGCAATGCCAGATTCTTCTGAATGCGCTGCGACAAAAATCCGTGAGCCACCAACGTGGGAATAGCGACCAGCAGGCCCAGCTCGGTCGCCACCAGCACCTCCGAAATACCGCTGGCGAGTTTGCCAGCGTTGCCCGTGCCAAAAACGGTGATCAGCGTGAACGTCCGCACCATGCCCGTGACGGTGCCCAGCAAACCCATCAGCGGAGCCGCCGTCGCGATCACCGCCAGCAGCGGCAGCCGTCGCTCAAAATGCAAACGCTGACGCAGCAGCACGGCGGTCAGCCGTTCTTCCAGCAACTCCCTCGATTCGTTCCGGTGCCTTAAACCCATGGTAAACAATTCGCGCGTGGACGTTTTAAGGGAGCGCACCAACGGACCCGCGCTTTTGTCATCCCCGGCGGCGATCGCATCCAGGCAACGCTGCACGGGCTGCGGGGTATCCACCGCCATCCGCGAAAGATCATAAATTTTCTGCCCGATGAGGCTGAGGGCGATCAGGCCGACAAAGAGGATCGCATAAGAGACGACGCCACCCTTGTTGATATGCTGCCAGACCGTGCCCTTGGTTTCCTTTAAGCGCAGTGCTTTGCCCGCCGACGCGTCGGCGAAGATCGTGCCGGGCCGGCCTTGGAAAAAAGCTTCGGCCTCCGCCGGTTTCCATTCTGGCAGGGGAAAAGTGACGGCGAGTCCGGTGCCTTCCCGCTGGCGCACCGTGCCGGCCACCGTTCCCTGATCGGAACGGAAAAAGGCTTCGGGCCCGACAAACGCGAAAGTCCCGGCCACCATCTGGTTGTTCCCATCGATCAGCGAAGAGCCTTGCACCCGGTAGCCGCCCAATGACTGCTGCACCTGCTCCAGCAGGAGCGTGACGACATCCACCGCTTTTTGTCCGCCCGTTAGTTTGGACAAATCGCCAAAGCTTTCGCGGAGCGCCTCGATTTTCTCAGGGAGAAACTGCTTTTCCCCGGGAAGGAGGCCGTCTTCAAAGGCACCGAGACTGTCGTGGGCCAAGGTGTTCACATAACTTTCGTTTTTCCGCATGCCGTCGGCGTCCTTCGCGAGCTTGCGGTGGTTTTCCGCGAATTGCTCCTGAGCGGTCTCCAGCCGGTTGATTTCCGTTTCCGCGGCGATGATCCGGTCTTCCGCGGCGCGCATCGCCTGTAGCATCGGCGCCTTTTCCTTGGCGATCCGCGCGCGGGTTTGGATGAGCTCGTCGTTGGACTGTCGCAGACGCTGCTCGTAGTCGAGCACCGCTCGTTTCATGACGTCGTCGATGGATTCCGCTCCGCGAAGTCCCAACGCACCCAGGAAAAAAACCACCAGACTGAGGGAAAAATAGGATTTCATCGGCGGTTACTTTTTTAAGGAGGCGACGGCCGGTTGCCGAAGTGAGGCGGGAAGTTCCACAAACGCGGGTTCTTCCTTGCCATGGTAAATCGAGATCAGCCTGGCAACACGTCCCAAGGCAGAGGGATCAGGCACCGGCTCCCATTGCCAGCCCGACGCGCCCGGTGAACCGAGCCACACTTTACCCCCGGCCCGGTCCAAGGCGTAGCCTTGACTCAAACCCCAATAAATCACCTCCAACTGCCGGGCGCTGCCATCGCTGGTCAGTTTCAAAAGCTCATCTTCACAAATAATGCTTCGATTGAACTGCATGCACCGGTTCAGCACCATCATCGTCAGTTGCATCCGTTCGCCGAGCGTGGGCTCCGGCGTGGCCAAACTCTTGTAGGCGAGTTCCAGCGCCGTGGACAGCCGGGGCGGGAGCGAGGGCCGCAATTGCAGCAGGCGGACACTCATGGCCTTCAGCTGCTCGTCAAGGGATTGCAACCCGGCGGAAGTCGTTTTGTTGGACGCCTCCAGGCTGGCGATATCCTCGCGATCCTTGGCGCCCTTGCTCCGCAGGTAATCGCGGCGGGCCTCGATCGTTTGCGCGCGCTCGGCGAGCCCGTGAGCCATTGAGTCCAGAAGTTCACGTTGCGTGGTCCATTCGGTGTCGAGCCGCGCCGTCTCCGCCCGCACCTTGAGCCATTCGCCCGCGGATTTTTGGACGGTTTCGAGCGTGGCGGTTTCGGCGCCAAGCGGGAGGGTGACGAGCAGAGCCAGCCAGTAGGGGTGAATATGACGGAGCAGAGATACCTTCATGGGACGGGAAGCAGA
>JANYDX010000515.1 GCA_025363395.1 Verrucomicrobiota bacterium | reverse complement strand
TCCCGTGGGTTGCGCTGGACCAAGAGCGGTTCCGCTTTGGCCCAGAGTTCATTGGACACCTCCCACGATTGTATCTTCGCCACAGACGGAATCTAGCCCGACGAGGAAAATAGACTCAATCTTTAATTACGGATAAGCTCTTAATGTTTTCACGTTTTGTAAAACCGGCGGTAGCACAGGACCCAAACGCTTGAAGCGCAATGTTTCATTTTGTTGGGTTAATGATTTGCCGGTCGATTTTTACCCTGCGAAAGATCAACTCGTTTTTACACGGACCAGATCGTGGATGAATACTAAACAGGCCGTTTCGTTTCCCGGTTGGAAAGGTGCGCTCGCCCTTTCAAACCTTACTCCCGTGGTGATGGCGTCGCATACGCGGCAAATTCTCACTTTCCTGCGTGACTGCAAACAGACTCATTCGCACCTACAGCAGAATTGATGAAGCAGTGGCCCGCTTCTTAGGAGCCTGACCCGAATGGCCCGGCACACCTGGCGTTGCGCTGGTTTTACCGGGAAGTGCGCAAATGCGATCCGCGAGGCAGGGCCGGTAGGCCGGGTTGGGAGCGGGCCTTGGTCGCGACGCTTCGGATGCGCGGACTATTGTCGCGAACCGAAAACACCTACTGGGCGCGGGCAAAACACTTCGCTGGGTTCATGGCCCCAAGTCACGCATTCACGCGAAGCCGTGGATGCGCTGTGTGAGTTGATCGGCCATGCCTCGATCCTGACGACCGCCGGCTACCTGCATCCAATCGCGAAGAAAGCGACCAATCCGTTGGATGATCTGCTCAACGGGAGCCGTATCGCGGGGGGGCCTTCAGGTCCGGTCGTTCCACCGTTCAGTCGAAGAGACGGTTGAACTGGGTTTGGTACTCGGCGAGGAGCGCGGCCAAATCCTTCGCCGCAACCCGGGGTTGTTGTTTGATCCGGTGCAGCAAGGCCCGCGCCTCCGCCTCGTGGTCCGTGCGGATGGCCGCGATCGCCAGCGTGGACAGCGCCATGGGATTGTCCGGCTCAGCTTTCAGCGCCTTTCGCAATTCCTGCATGCCTTCGTCCACTCGCTCCAGGCTGAAACAAGCGGTCGCCAACGCAAGGTAGGCCGCAGCTTCCTCTGGTCGCAGACGGATCGACGTGCGAAATTCCTCCATCGCTTCCGCCGTGCGCCCGGCTTGCACCAGCATCCGGCCATGATCGAGATGCAGCCCCGGAGAGCGTGGACATTGCGCGAGTGCGGTCAGCAAGGTCCGTTCCGCGCCAATCCTATCCCCGGTGTGCTCAAGCAATCCGATTAACTGCGCCCAGCCGTCGGGAAAGTCGGGCCGCAATTCGACACAGCGTTGAAAACAGCGGCGCGCCTCAGTCAACGCTTCCTGCCGCAGCTGCAGCATGCCGAGTTGGTAAAGCGTACCGGTGTCGTCCGGTGCGAGAGTCAGGGCATGCTCGATCAGCTCCCGGGCCGCCGCCGGATCGCCGCGGTGTTCGGCCATGCCGCCTGCCACCTGCAAACGGTAAACATCGTAGCAGTCCGTGAAAATTTCCTCCGCCCAAGGATCATTGATGTCGCTGAATGAACCCGAACTTTTGGCCCGGCCGCGAATTTCCAATGCGCGCGCTGGATCACCGGTCTGCTCATACACGGTGGTCAGCAAGTCTCCGCCGATCCGATAATCCGTCTGCGCCACGGCCGCCTCTAATCTTGGCCGCGCGGCCGCCCAACGTTCAAAATGCAAATCCACCCGGGCGAGTCCCACCTGCGCATAGGCCTCGTCGCCCTTCGCTCCGCCGATGGCCTGGGTGTAAGCGGCGGCGGCACGCTCATAATCGTTCAGTTTCAAGAACGCGTCTCCCAGCCGGATTTTTGCGGGCCCGTAATCCGGCGCCAGCGCCACCACGCGCTGCCAGAGGGGCCAGGCTTCATCCAGCTGACCATAACCCGCCACAATCGTGGCCAGTAAATACGGCCAGCGTGCGTTGCCGGGATCCGTTTGCATCAGGAGCTGGTAACATCTTTCCGCTTCCGGAAAAAAACCATTGGCGTGATAGAGCCGGCTGAGCTCGACCAGGCTGGCTAAGGCGTGCCGGCCGGCGCGCAGGTGTTGCTCGCACGCCGCCACCCGCTCCGGTAACTCGTGGTTCGCACCGGTCAGCGGGGGACGCATGGGCAGACCCGCCACCATCAGCTGCCGGTTCTGTTCAGAGCGCCACCACGCAAAGCCCGCGACAGCTGCCGCGGCAATGAGGGCCGCACTCATGATCGAACAGACGAGGCGTGGGTGTTTCACGGGGCCGGTGGCCGGCGCCAAAGGAGAAGACGGCTCATGTGTCCGTAGGGCGGATACGCATGAAATGCCCCGGTGACGAGTTCAGGCCGGCCCTGCCGGTCACGGTCGAGCTCGGTCAGCGTGAGCAGATGCGTGGGCGTATGGGCGAGAATCGTGGGCGTAAAATTCATCTTCCCGTCGTTGTGGAACCAAACCATCGAGACGGCCTCCGGTTTTTCCCATTCGTTGAAAGCACTCAGCGCCACCACATCCATCTGCCCGTCGCCATCCAGATCGACGGCAATCGGACTGAAGGCCCCGGCAAGGTCGCCGATCCGGTGGAATTTAAACATGCCGCCCCCGCGATTTTCCAGCCACTGCACGCCATGCCAGGGCCGGGGACCCGGCCGCGACGCCGGTCCAAATCCGTCGCCATTGCTGAAGAGCAGATCCGGAAGCCCGTCACGATTGAGATCGCAGAGCGTCATGCCGCTGCACGCATAATCCTCGTTGGTCGAGCCCCAGAGCGTGGTGCCGGTGAAGCCGCCCCGGCCGTGGTTGGTGAAGAGATGGATTTCCTCCCACTGCTGCGAAAAAATTGCCGCGATGTCGGGATGGCCGTCGCCGTTGAAGTCGGCAATGCACAGATTGATGAGGCCGGACAGACTGAGCAGCTCGTGACTGCGGAACTGCCAGTCGCCGAGATTTTCCATCCACTGAATTTCCCCCTGGTCATAGCCAAACTGCCCGACCGCAAGATCAAGCCGGCCATCGCCATTGAAATCGGCGGCCTGCACGTCGGTCACCCGGGCGATATGCGAGGCGATCACCCGCTCGTTGAAGCGACCACCGCCGAGATTCTCGAGGATGATCACCGATCCGATCCGGTCATTGTTCGGAAAAATTTCGCCCATGCTCGCCACCAGCAGATCAGGCCGGCCACTGGCCGTCATGACCGCCGCGCTCACATGGACGGGAGCCGGGATGTCCTCGGCCAACACGGACTCCACAAATTCGCCCGGTGAAACCTGCCGGAGCCACAGCACCTTGTTTTCGCGGGCTTCACAAAAAACCACGTCCATCAGCCCGTCTCCGTCCAGATCCACCCGGGCCACATGTGAAATCCAAGGTTGCCCGGTGAAGGGCTCCCCGACGACTTTGGCGGTGAGAAAGTTCAGATCTTCGACCACGGCGGGACGAGTCGCGATACTGACCGGCGGCGGTGGTGGCGTGCGACGACAAGCGCAGAGCAGCAGGGCGGCGGCGAACAAACCAAGGAAGAGATTGAGGCGAAAATTTTTAACGCCCGAAACTAAGCCGCGGTCGTCACAGGGCACAAGAATCGAGCGGGGCTGGGCGGAAAATTCCGAGGCGCAACCAATCATAATAAATCTGAAACCAATCATAATTTTTGGCTAAATTATTCCCTCTTCGAATCCTGACTTTGCTTGCCCGGAATGTTTTTCCGGCGCAAATACCGTCGTGGAAAAACCGCAGCGCTCAATCCGACCCGAATGAGATTTTCGCGGTGGTTCTCGTCCTGCGCCTGGCTGATCGTCCCTCTCGGTGCGCTGGTTTTTATTCTCTGGTGCGGACAGGCGCGGATGCAGCGCACGGCCGCCGTGTCAGCCCTGTCCGACTGGTCAACTGATGCGTCCGGAAGCGCCGCATCGTCAGGGTTGGTTGATCAGGACGGCACACCGCGCTTGATCGTGCCGCAACATGACAACGACAGCTACCAGTGGCTCAGCCAGACCCGGCAGATGTTGACGCGCGGCGAATGGCGGGTGCGCCACATCGATTATGACAACGCACCGTATGGTCGCGCAACTCATTTGGCTTCGGCCTATCGCTGGTGGCTCGGTTTCCTGGCCTGGTGCGATCACGCCGTGTCAGGCAGGCCACTGCCCCTCGCGTTGGAGCGCGCCGCGCTACTGGCTGATCCCCTCTTGCATGGCATGCTGCTGGTAACCGTCGTACTCTTTGCGGCGCGGCGGCTGGGATTTTTTCCGGCGATATTGCTCTCGGCCGGAATCGCCACGATCTTCCCGCTGGCCGGAGGATTTCTTTCCGGCGCGCCGGATCATCATGGCCTCGCGTGGGCCTGTGCGCTGGCGAGCACGCTGCTGCTGGCAACCGGGCTCCGGACGCAACGGGTGCAGCAGCTACCGGCGGCAAATATCGGAAGGGTCGTGCGCAGTGATTTTTTCCTCGCCGGAGTGGCGGGAGGTTTCGGGCTTTGGATCAGCGCGGCTACCCTAGGACCAATTCTCGCAGGGGTGGTGCCTGGGGCATTGGCTGCGGCGTGGATGGCTCGGAGTCGTGGCCGGGCCAATCCCTCCGATTCCCAGATTCCTCCGTGGCGCTGCTGGGGAGCGGGCGGTGCGGCCATGAGTTTCGCGGCTTATCTCATCGAATATTTCCCCTCACATTTGGGATGGCACCTCGAGGTGAACCATCCGCTCCACGCCGTCGCATGGCTGGGTGGAGCGGAACTGCTCGCCCGTGGCACAACTTGGATTCAGGGCCGGCACGCTCCTTGGCAACGCCGGGAGCTGATCGTCGTGGGATTGGCGACCGTCGCCGTGCTGGCCCTGCCGGTTGCGATGGACCGGCAGCATACGCTTGCTTTCCTATCGCCGGAACCGTTCTCGACGCGGCTGACGTACCTCAATGACGTGGCGGCTCCAAACGTGGTCGCGTGGATTTTGCGTGATGGATTTACGCTGGTGGTTGCGGCAACCCTGCTGCCTTTGTTGCTGATCGGCCCGGCCGTGGCGCTGCTCCTGCGCCGCCGAACCGATCCGGGCCGGCGCCAATCGATCGCCTTCACGCTCGGTCCTCTGCTCGTCGCGCTGGGATTGGCCTACTTTCAACTCAACTGGTGGAACGGCCTCGACAGCACGCTGCTCGCATTGCTGGCCATCCTGACCACGACTGACGCGAGCGTCCCTGCGGCGCGAAGCCACTGGCTGTGGTCGGGGCTGATCGCGTTGATGCTGATTCCTGGTACGATTGCGCTGATTCCGCCGCGAGGTGGCGACGTGCAGGAATCGCTGACCGTGAGCGAAGTCGAGGGTTTGGTCGAAAGGGATCTCGCGCACTGGCTGGCCCATCGCTCGGGTCCGGAAGGAGCAGTGATTTTCGCCCCACCCGACCTGACCGCGTCCCTGGCCTTTCATGGCGGATTGCGTGGACTCGGAACTTTATCCTGGGAAAACCGCGATGGTCTGACTGCGGCGATCAGAATCGCCAGTGCCTCCTCGCAGGAGGAAGCGTTCGCATTGGTCCAGCGCCGCGGCATCAGCTACATTGTGATTCCCAGCTGGGATTCATTTCTCGACGAATTCGCCCGCATGGGATCCGGCCAGTCGGAAGGCGCATTTATCAACGCACTGCACCGCTGGGCGCTGCCAGCATGGCTTCGACCGATTCCGTATAATATTCCCGCGATTACCGGATTTGAAAATCAATCGGTGGCAGTTTTTGAAGTCGTCGATGAACAGGAACCCGCCGCCGCTTTCAGCCGGCTGGCTGAATATTTTGTCGAAACCGGTCAGCTCGATCTGGCGGTCGCGACGCGTTCCGGATTGCAACAATTCCCGGGAGACCTCGGGGCCATGGCTGCACTCGCGCAGGTAGATTGGGCGATGCGCGAACGAGGGGATTTTGCGGGAGCCTTTCAAGCCTTGCTGTCGGGTGTTTCCACGCCTGCCGAACGCGCTTTGCCCTGGGACCGCCGGGTGAGTCTCGCGATCGTCCTCGCGCAGGGCAAACGCGCCGACCTGGCCCGCGAGCAGGTTCAAAAATGCCTGGGCTCAATCGATGAAGACCGGATCCGTTCGCTGACGACCGAATCACTTTTCCGCCTGCAATTGCTGGGCCGGAGGTACGACGTGAAAATTTCTGATCCGCGCCTGCAGCGCCTCGCGCACGACCTCCTGAGCCCGGAAATGAACCAACGTCTCGCCAAGTGAGGAACTCCGACGCCATCCGCTCTGTTTTTCTGCTGGCAGGAATTTTGTGCGCAGGCACTCCCGGGCGCGCAGCAGGTGCGGCAGGCGACCTCGTTGAACAACCCCTGACGCCCCGCTCGGCTGCAGCCGGCGCGACCATGTTCACGGAACTTTCTCCGCAGCAAACAGGCCTGGTTACCGAAAACCGCTACGCGGACCCCGCCATGTGGTGGGAGCGATATCACGAATTTGAAGTCGGTGAGATCGGTACCGGAGTCGCGATTGGGGACTATGACGGCGACGGGCGGCCGGATCTTTTTGTAGTCAGCAAGACCGAAAGTTGCCGGCTGTTCCGCAATCTCGGGAACTGGAAGTTTGAGGATGTCACGGCCAAAGCCGGGCTGGCCGCACCCACCGGCATGCTTGACGCGGGCCTGGCGTGGGCGAAGCGGCTCGCCGGGCAGGACGCAGGCGCGGCGAATGAAGCGGGAATCTGGAAACAGGGCGCCACCTTCGTGGACGTGAACAATGACGGCCGGCTCGATCTCTACGTGTGCCGGTTCGCCACGCCCAACCTGCTCTATATCAATCAAGGCGATGGCACGTTCAAAGAAGAAGCGGCGGCGCGCGGCCTCGCGTTGAACGACGCCAGCGGGATGGCGGCGTTTTGCGATTACGACCGGGATGGCTGGCTGGACGTGTACATTCACACCAACCTGCTCGACGCTGCGGCGCATTCCCAAGGTCAGCGCGGACACCTCTTCCACAACAACCGCGACGGTACTTTTACCGAGGTGACCGGACCTGCGGGAATCACAGGAGAATCCCAGACCCATTCCGCCACTTGGTGGGACTACGATAACGACGGATGGCCCGACCTGTATGTCGCCAATGATTTCGCCGCACCGGACAAACTTTACCGCAACAATCACGACGGCACTTTCACCAACACCCTCGATGTCGCCATCCCTCACACACCTTTTTCATCCATGGGGGCGGACATTGGAGACGTGAACAACGACGGGCTCATCGATTTTTTCGTCGCCGACATGGCGGCTACCTCACATGAAAAAGACCAGCGGGGCATGGCCGAATCACGGGCCCGCAACGACGCCGACCCGGCCGCGTCCTCCGGGGCTCCGCAATACCCGCGCAACGCACTTTTCCTCGGCACCGGCACGGGCCGTTGCCTCGAAGCGGCATGCGCAGCCGGGCTCGATGCGACCGACTGGACGTGGTCCGTCCGGCTGGAGGATCTCGACAACGACGGCCGCCTCGATCTCCACGTGACCAATGGCATGTTCCGCGAGTCGCACAACGTTGA
>JANYDX010000504.1 GCA_025363395.1 Verrucomicrobiota bacterium | reverse complement strand
CGGCGATCGCCGGGATCGAGCCGGCCCTCGATGCGGTGGGTGTCTTCCAGCACGTAATCGAGCAGACTCTTGCGGTAGAGGGACCGACGGGTGCTGGCCTCGAGCGTGGCTGCGGGGTCGCCATTGCCAAAGAGACGTTCGAACGCCGCCCGCGGGTTGACCTCGGGAATCATTGGCTGGGTCTCGGATTTCCACGAAAGATTGAACTGGTAGATGCAGCTGTAACCTGAATCGCAGGAGCCGGCCCGCTGTCCGCCATCGCAACTCAACTCCAGCGAAGGCAAGCGGGTCAGGTCACCGATCTGGGCTGCGGCGATTTGATCGCAGGAAATTCCGGCCCTGATGTCGGCCCCGGCGGTTTTGCGGGGATGAACTCCGGTAAGAAAACTGGCCGAGGCCCGCGCATGGGCCCCACCGCCGTCGCCGAGTTCATCGCCTTGGTCGTTGGCGAGACCAGTAAGCACGGAGAAATTATTTTTATGCGCCGCGAGCGGCTGCAGGATCTCGGGCAGTTCATAACCGGCGCCCGTGGTTGCAGGGGTCCAGTTTTCCATGTTGGCCCCATTGGGCACGTACACCCACGCCACGCGCTTGGGCGCCGCTGCGACGGCACTGGCGCTGCGGGCACTGGCCGGCAGCAGGGAGTTTAGGGCGGGTAGGGCGACCATGGTGCCAAGGCCACGGAGAAAAGTGCGGCGGGGGATGGGACTCATGACTGGCGGGGGTTGGGGGAAAATGAGCAGTGTTAGGGCGAAAGTGCAACTCAGCGGGCGGCGACCTGCTTCGTGTCAGCAGCTGGGTCGCCGCGCCGGCTTTGAAAAGGGAAACTTTCCGTTACGGCGAGAATGAGCGCAGAAAATTTGTCCCCGTCCTGTTCGACTCGTTGCACGATTTGGTCGAGCGCGGGACGGTCGTAGTATTCGGTACCACGGCCGAGCGAATAAGTCAGCATGCGGTCGGCGAGGCAGTGCAAAAATTCCCAGCGGCGTTTTTCCGCGAGAATCCGGGTGAGTTCTGCCGCGCCGGAGAAGGTGTCTCCGCCCGCCAGCTTGCCCGAGGCGTCGATGGCGGCGTCCCCGTCCTTGTCCCGCCAGCCGCCGATGGCATTAAAGTTTTCCAAGCCAAAACCGATCGGGTCCATGCGGGCGTGGCATGAGGCGCAGGTGGCATTGGTGCGGTGCTGTTCCATCTGCTGGCGCAGGGTGCCCGCGAGCCGGCGGCTCTTGTCGTCCAGTTCGGGAATGTTGGGCGGTGGCGGCGGTGGCGGGGTGCCGAGAAGATTCTCCAGAACCCACTTTCCTCGTTTGACAGGTGACGTGCGCGTGGGATTCGAGGTCAGGGTGAGGACGCTGGCCTGGGTGAGGACGCCCCGGCGCGGGGTGCCGGCGAGCAACACCTGCTGGAATTCATCGCCGGACACGCCCGGCAGACCGTAGAATTTCGCGAGGCGGGCGTTGACGAAGGTGTAATCGCCCGTGAGAAAATCGAACAGGCTGCGGTCCTGATTCATCACATGCTCAAAAAACAATTCCGTCTCGCGCTGCATGGCGCCGCGCAGCGCGGAGTCGAATTCGGGGAACAGTTTTTTGTCCGGTGCGAATGTTTCCAAGCTACGAATTTGCAGCCACTGCCCGGCGAAATTGTCCACGAGTGCGCGGGCTTTGGGTGAGGCGAGCATCCGCCGCACCTGCGTTGGAAGATTCCGCCTCAATTCACCCCGCTCCGCGACGTCGAGCAGTTCGTCGTCCGGCATCGAACTCCACAAGAAATAGGAAAGGCGCGAAGCCAGGGAGAATTCATCGAGCGGGCGAGGGCCGGTGGATTTCACAGCCGGCGGCCGGGTATCGCCGATGAAAAGAAAATGCGGCGAGATCAGGACCGCCTTCATGGCAAGTTTTACTCCGCCCTCGAACCTGTCTCCCTGCGCGCGCGCGGTGGCGTAGAGTTGCATCAGGGAATCGATTTCAGCGGCCCCGACGGGACGGCGCCAGGCGCGGCGGGTGAATTCGCTGAGGATTTTTCGCGCCTGGGCGGCCGGTTTGGCGGCCCGAGGTTTGTTCGCCCGGGCAAAAAGTTGTTCGATGGGGGCGGGTTTTTCCGGCGTGATGACTGGGGCGGAAAGATCGGAGACCTCGAGATTTTGAATGATCAGATTCCGGTTGGTCAGATTCGGATTCGGGTTGGTCGGGTCGGCGAAATCGTTGACGAAAGCCGCGGTGAAACGATGCGGGCCGGCGGGCAATTTGGTGCGGAACTCATAGACGCGTGGTTGGGGAACGAGCAACGCGAGGGAAAAAACGCGCTGGCCGGGAAGCGGAGTTGCCGTGGCTGGGGCGAGTACATCGAAGGTTTTGACCCGCCGGCCATCAATGCGGAATTCCATGCGGGCCGGTTCCGCGCCCGCTTGCCGGGCGTAGGCCTGCGCGCGCAGGATCACCTCGGTTTCCCGGAACGGTTGGACGGTGATTGAGACTTCTCCGTTGAGTTGGAGCACGCGATCATGATTGGGCAGTACCCGGCTGTCGCCCTTCGTCTCGATTTTGTCGGCGGGGTAACGGCGGGTTGCGGCCGGGAGCGGGCCCTCGATCTCGAGCCATTTAACGAGGACAATGCCAGGCTGTTGCTGGCCGAGACGGCCGTTGAGCATGAAGGACTCATTTTTTTCTCCGCCGCGTTTGCGCAGCACCGCGGCGCGAAAACGCTGGCGGCCGGCGGGCACACCCACGCGGGCTTCGTACACCTGGGGATGGGCTTCATCCGTGCCGACGGTGAAATCCTGGATAACCGCGTCGTTGAGCAACACCGCAAATTTGGTCGGACCGGGATCTTCCTTGAACTCAAGGGGTGTTTCGCTGCCCTGGCCCTTCAGCGCTCCGCCGGTTTTCGTGGCGAAGGCCTGCACCCGCAAAAGATAATCGCCGGCGGGCAACGCGAGTTCCACTGCCGCATCGTCCTCTTCCAGGCTGATCAACTGAACCCAGCCGTCGCCGCGGTCGCCCACGGCGTTGAAGCCGATTTGCGCGAGGCTCGCCGGCACGCGGCGGACTTCGCTCTTCACCGGATCGGTGACGATGGCGGTGTCGAGCACGCGGTCCGCGGCGGACAGGTATTTTTCCAGCAGCACGGGCGGCAGCGAGAGCACATCGCCGATGTTGTCGAAGCCGTAGCCGGAATCGTCGGGAGGAAAATCATCCGCGGGCTTGAAATCGACTCCGACGAGATCGCGGATGGTGGCATTGTATTCCGCGCGGTTGAGCCGGCGCAGAACGACGCGGCCTGGATCAGGGTGGGCCGGGTCGAGTTGAAATAATTCCTGTTCGACAAAACGGCTGATCAGGTCGCGTTCGGCATTGGTCGGCACCGGCCCATCGTCGTCGGGCGGCATCTGGTGCTGGCTGACATTGTGCAGCACCGCTTCCCATTTCGGGCGGGCCTGCCGGACATCGGCGGCAGTGGCGTAGGAATCAAGTGCGAGGCCCGCTTTGTTGATTCCGT
>JANYDX010000496.1 GCA_025363395.1 Verrucomicrobiota bacterium | reverse complement strand
CCGAGAGCATCATCTCGGCTGACGTGGGCGGGATCTGCTGCACGATCCGTTCGCGGACGGTGCGGAGACTTTCGAGCACTAGCGCGCCCATGGTCTCGCAAGTCAGGAAACGCCTGACTTGAAAATGTGCCGCGAGACCTTCGCGCAGCAGGCGGATGTTTTCCTGCGGGGCGATGCAGTCCCCTTCCATGGCGGTGAGCAGGACGTTGAGCCGGGAGGCGGCCAGCTCCGCGCGCTGCAGGAGCAAAGTCTGTTCCTCGCGCTGATACTGGTACGCCGTCTTGGGATGCAGATGCTTGTTGCAAAACTCCACGAGACGGACGTTCTCCTTGAAAAATTGCGGAAGATAAAAATTCTTCCGGCCGTTGTACGATTGCTGGTCAAAATCCATGGCGCGGATCCGCACCTGCCAGCCCTCGAAGTCCGGAGTGAGCACGACGACGAAATTGTAGCTCCGCATGTCGCCCAGCAGACGCACGAAACACCGCTCGTTGAATTTCACCAGTTCCTTCGCGATGCGGATCGGCCGGAGTTCCTTGCGCTCCAGCCATTCGTTGATGAACACATCGCCCGGGACGCCAGCGATGTGTTCTTCGACGAGAGTGTTTTCGTAGGTGAGAAAATTGAGGCGGTTCGGCGAAAGGAGATGTTCCAGCTCCAAGCCATAAACGCGGGAAGCATCGGCCTTCTTGATGTAGAAATAGTCCGGATTGTCGTTGTACGCGTTGACGATCCGGATGCGGTACGGCATCGAATTGCCGAAGCTGCAAAAATCGATGCGGTCGATATACAGATGCTCCATGATGGAGAAATCGCCATCCACCCGCAGCAGGGCGTAAATGCGCTTCAAGCCTTCGTTCAGGGAGGAAATTTCCGCGGCGGGATAGACGACGCAATCCCAGAGCGTCGGCTTGCCATCGGCATCGGCGAGCGGGAAGGCCTCGTGGAATTGACTCAACCGTTCGTAGGTGACCGGGAGTTTCCGCTCGCGCCGGTATTTTTTCAGGTATTCCCGCAGCGGTCCGCCGATGGGATAGCTGGGTTTTTTCTGGGTGCGCTTGGGCGCGGGCGGCACGGGCTCTTCCATGGCGTTAACGTAGTCTGCGAATAAAGTGATGCAATGCGCGTCTCGCGGCTGGTTCACTGGAGGAGCGGCTTTACGCGCGGCGTACAGTCGCACTCAAATGAATGCCCGGCCGCCGTCATGGTCGAGACGTAGAGACTCTGCTTGAGGAGGCTTCGGCGCTCACGCTCGAGAGTAACAGCCGCTCGCCCACGTCAGCCAACCTGGCGCGCAACGGCTGGCTGCGGCTCGCGAAGTTGCGCTGATGCATTTCGTATTCGGTCTTACCGTCCGGAGTTTCAATTCGGATGGGGGCATAACCCAGTTTTTCGAAATCGTAGGGACTCGCACGCATGTCGATTTCACGGATGTCGCGAGCCAGCGCAAAACAATCGGCGATCAGCTCGCTCGGCGTGAACGGGGCAAATTTAAACGCCCACTTGTAGAGGTCCATGTTGGCGTGCAGGCAGCCGCGCTGTTCGAACTGCGGCACCTCGGGGCGCGTTGGCTGCAATTTGTTGAGCGGGCGCGCCGCGTCGGTGAAAAAACGAAACGCATCGAAGTGTGAGCAGCGGATGGGCTGCGCCTCCACGATGCGTGCCAGCTCGTCGGGCGCGAAACGCAGCGGCCAGGCATTGTGCCGCACCTGTTCGGGCGTCTGCCGGTACACCATCGCCCACTCGTGTAGACCGTGACAGGCGAATTGCGGCGGCCGCTCCGCGGTGACACGCAGCAGATTTACCATCCACGCAAGACTTTCGCGGCGGCGCGGCTCGAGCGCGGCGGGATTGAGCGCAATGCCGCCGTCGGCCTCATGATATTCCGGCCAGCTGAGAAATTCCCGCGCCGCGTCGCCCTGCAGCACGATGTCCGGTCCGGGATGCCAGCGCTGCAGCCAGCTTGCCCGGAAACGATAATACTCGAAAAGAAAATCGTGCACCGGATGTTTTTCGCCCCGCGCCCGCCGCGCTTGGTGGGGCGTGGTCCACGCTAGCACGCGCTCCTCATGAATCCGGCGGCGTTCAAGCCAGTCCGATTCTGCGAGAAGCAGCGGCGTGGAGGAGGATGCGTGCATGCAGCCAACCATGCGCCCCCGCTGCTCCCGGGCAAGCGCGTTGCTGAGCAGTATCTTTTCAGAAGGATGACCACGAAACACACCAAATACACGAAATCCCAGAGTGAGATCTCCTGAAGAAAATTAGGGAAACGAGCCTCATTTTTTGGTGATAAGACGCCGCCGTCGAATTCTCCTCCAATGTATTCAATTCGTGTATTTCGTGGTGACCCCAACTACTTTTGGCTAGGACTGGTGCCCACGAAACACACGAAAAGGCACGAAATTAATCAGACGCATGGTAACGAAGCTTCCTCTCGGGAAACTATCTTTCTGTGTTGGTACTCGATGCATTTATGCTAGATTCCGCAGATCAACCGAGCCATTCAACCACGGATTCCACCGATATACACGGATGCAGAAATAATTCAGGCAACAAATTCGGCTCGAATCGTATTACTCCCCGGATGAAAGCCGGTGGCCTTGAATTTGATTGACCATCCGTGATCATCCGCGAAATCCGTGGTTTCAACTGCATTTTCTAGATTTATTTCGTGCCCATTCGTGGGTTTCGTGGGCAACCGGATCGGTCCGGTCGAGGGGCTAAATTTGCCATGGCCTCCTTCCCGTCGGCTCGCGTAGTTTCTTTCCATGCAACGCCGACAATTTCTGCGGACGCTCGCGACCGTTCCGGCTCTCGGGTCGCTGGGTGCCTTGCTGGCCCGCGCGGCGGATACAGCGACGGAGGAAAATCTTCCACCCGTGCGGGCGATTACGAAGGGACCGCGCTACCACTGGTTCGGCTACTACGACAAATTTCAATTCTCGGCCGACAACCGCTTTGTGCTCGCGAACGAAATCGATTTTGCCGGCCGCTCCCCGCGCTCCGACGATGTGCTTCGGCTGGGGATGGTTGATTTGCAGGACGGTGATCGCTGGATCGAACTCGGCATGACGCGCGCCTGGAACTGGCAGCAAGGCTGCATGCTCCAGTGGGTGCCGGGCAGCGACCATGAGGTCATCTGGAACGATCGCGAGGACGACCACTTTGTCTCGCGCGTCATGGATGTGCGGACGCGGAAAACCCGCACGCTGCCGCGTCCCGTCTACAATCTCAGCCCCGATGGCCGCGTGGCAATTGCACCGGATTTTAGGCGCCTCAACGATTGTCGTCCCGGCTACGGGTACACCGGCATCGCCGATCCCAACGCCGCCGTCAAAGCGCCGGATAATGCCGGCATCTGGCGAATGGACATGGCTACTGGAAAACAAGAATTACTTTTCACCTTTGCCGATGCCGCCCGGCTGCCATTTACAGGAAACCCCGAATCCGCCCCGACCGCCGAAGCCAAGCACTGGTTCAACCACCTGCTTTTCAACCCGGACGGTTCGCGTTTCTTCTTTCTTCACCGCTGGCGCAATCGTGGACCGGCCACGGGTGGATTTGAGACACGTGCGTTCACCTGTGACGTGAATGGCAAAGAGTGGTTCTGCCTCGATCCCTACGGCAAGACTTCCCACTTCATCTGGCGCGATGCCGATCATGTGATGGCGTGGGCGTGGCATCCGTCGCACGGCGAGAAATTCTATCTTTATCAGGACCGCACAACCAACGTGGAGGTCGTTGGCCCTGATGAGATGGGCATCAACGGACACAACACCTACGTGCCCGGCACGAAAAACAACTGGGTGCTCAACGACACGTATCCTGACGCGCAACGTAACCAGCATCCCTATCTGTTCCATCTGCCCACGCAGCGGAAGCTCGCGCTCGGGCATTTTTTCAGCCCGCCATCCTATGTCGGCGAATGGCGTTGCGATACTCACCCCCGCAGCAGCCGCGACGGGAAATGGGTCTGCATCGATTCCCCGCACCAAGACGGTCGGCAAATGTATCTGATCGACATCAGCAAATTGGTCAGCGCTCCCTCCGTGTAGCTGGCACCCCGTCCGCCCTCGCCGCTCCGGGCCCCTGCTTGCTACCCCGCAAACCTATCTTTTTCCGCGCCTTGGATGGGCCGCTAAATTTTTAAGGTGGAGCGCTTGGATGCGGAGGCCCTGAGCGAGGCATATCCCTGCCTGCGCATGACGACCTCGCAGGAGGCCCGAAATTAGTTCGGGCAATTTTACGGAGAGCAGCAGAGATCACGGTGGGAGTTAAGTTCGTGGAACGGCATCAGATGGTAGGGTTTCACCTAATTGAAACTAAGACTCCCGTCAGGTAGATTAGAACTACGATGCAACTACCCGGAGCAACGACGGAAAGCAGTTTTGATGCAATCGCCGATCACGCGAATGTGATTTGGTTTAAACGCGGATGTCCTCGCGGCTATGATTCTGAAATCTGGAGGGAAGCGGTGATGGAATTGCGGCAGAACCGTCCCCTTAAAAAACGACGCGCCGCGGTCGCAAAGCGTTTGGATAGTGGCCTTCTGTTTTCCCGAGCAGTCGCCGCCGCAGCCTGAGAGAACGGATATCCTCATTGGATTTTGCGGAGCCCTCAGCCCACCTAATTGATTTATTCCAGCGCCTCATACGGGGCAAACTTCAACCCAACCATGAATAAAAAAAACCTAAGCTTCTTTTGCGTTATCCAGGCGACCGCAGCACTTCTTGTACTGAATGTGGCCGCCGCAGAGAAAATGCCTGATGCGGACAATACCTCCAGAAATGAACGCGACCGAGCGCACGCAGAAGTAACCCCTCGGGACCAAAGTAATCGGCCGGAGGACATCGCCATTACCAAAAGCATCCGCCAATCGATTATTGCGGACAAATCCCTTTCGTTGGATGCGCACAACATAAAGGTAATCACCGTTGACGGACGGGTAACCTTACGGGGACCGGTAAAGACCGAGGAAGAAAAGCAAATAATTTCAACTCTCGCCGCAAAGATTGCCAGCCCGGACAACGTCGAGAACCAATTGGAAGTAAAGTTAAGCAAGTGAGGCCCGCGAATTACTCGCAAAAAAAATCAACCTACCAAAACTATGTCTAAGAAATCTGTATTCTGTATTGCCACATCTGTCGGCCAAGCCGAACAAATTGTTGATGCTTTGAAAGCCGCCAATTTTTCCAGCAACGACATTTCAGCGCTCTTCGCCGACAAGGACACCGGCCGGGACTTTGCCCACGAGAAAAACACCAAGGCGCCTGAAGGGGCCGTCACCGGGGCCAGCGCAGGAGGAGTCTTGGGAGGCGCCCTCGGTTGGATCGCAGGGATCGGGGCCCTGGCCATTCCCGGTGTGGGCCCATTCATCGCCGCAGGCCCCATCATGGCGGCACTGAGCGGAGCCGCCATCGGTGCAGCGGTGGGAGGTATCGCCGGCGGTCTGATCGGTTTGGGAATTCCTGAACTCGAAGCGAAGCGTTATGAGGGCAAAATTAAAAACGGTAACATCCTCATCTCGGTGCACACGGAAAATTCCGCGCAGATCTCTCGAGCCAAAGAAATCTTTCAGAATGCCCGGGCCGAAGATATTTGCGTGAGCACGGAATCCTCCCCGGATTCCGCTCCGCACAACAAAGAAAAACATAGTGCCACTCCGATGGAAGCTCGTCGGTAAGCCGAAATCCCGGAAGCGAGATCAATCCTTCCGCTGACAACTAAGCGCACTTCCTTCTCGGGGTGCGCTTCTTTGTTTCCCGCTTGCGCCATGGCTGAAGTGCGGTCTTGGGTATGATCCGGGTAGATAGGTAACACTTAGTCCAGGTACATCGGTTACACTTTCAGGCTATGTCCTGGAACACAGTAACCGCCATGGAAGAAAAACATCGTTTCATTAGTTTGGCCGGCAGCGGCAGGTTTACGCTGACGGAGTTGTGCACCGATTTTAAGGTGAGTCGAAAGACTGGGCACAAGTGGTGGCGCCGTTATCAGACTGATGGCGTACGCGGTTTGCAGGAACGTAGCCGGCGACCGTGGCACTGTCCGCACCACACCAGCGAGCAAATCGAAGAGTTGATTTTACGGGAGCGGAGACGACGCCCGACGTGGGGACCGAAGAAGCTGCGCGAGGTCTTACGGTGCAAGCATCGCATCAAGGTGCTGCCGGCGCGCAGCACCATCGCTGGAGTGCTGCGGCGACATGGATTGAGCCAGCGACGGCGGCGCACGCCGGGACTTTACCTGGTGCCGCCGACCAAGCTGACCAAACCCACTCATTGCAATCATGTCTGGACAGTGGATTTCAAAGGCTGGTTTTGTACCGCCGATGGCCAGCGTTGCGATCCGTTAACGGTGTGCGATCGCTACAGTCATTATCTGATCGGCTGCCATGCCCGAGCGAACCAGCAATTCAAAAGTACGCTGTGGGTCTTTAAAAACCTGCTGCGCCAGCATGGCAAACCGCGGATCATCCGGGTCGATAATGGCCCGCCCTTTGCCTCGATGGGCTGGGGCCGGTTGTCCCAGTTGAGTGTGTGGTGGATTCATCAAGGCATTGCCGTTGAGTTTACCCGGCCGGCTCATCCGCAGGACAACGGTTCGCATGAGCGCATGCATCGCGATTTGAAAGCGGAGTGCACCCGGCCGCCTTCCGCCAATCTGCGGGCCCAGCAGCGGCGCCTGCAACGCTGGCAGCACGACTACAATCACCATCGGCCACACGAGGCGCTGCAAATGAGAAAACCCGCGCAAGTTTACCGTCGCAGCCCAAGACGGCTCCGCGAGAATGACAAACCACTGCGCTATCCCGCGAAGTATTTACTCACGACCCTCAGCGACAACGGTCAGTTGCGCCACCAAGGTCACACCTACCACGTCGGCGAAGCGCTGGCCGGATGCAGAGTGGGACTGTTCGTTAATGCTTCCGGGGTGACCGAGCTGCACTTCGCGAACGTTCACCTCGGCAACCTCGTTTATGATGCGGAGGAACAATTCCGGCCCAAGGCCTACATTGTTCCTCCGCATCATAAACCTCTCGCCAAAACCAAACCAAAATCTAAATCAAAAGTGTAACCGATGTCCTTGGACTATTTGTAACCAATGTCCGGATCATACCCAAGACTGGTGTAGGGCTGAAAAAAGGGGTCAGGTTGTAAGTATTATAATTATTGAAGTAGGTGGTGTGGCGGGCAGAGTGAACAGATGGCGCGAAAATTGAGATTGGAGTATCCCGGGGCGTGTTACCACGTGATCAACCGGGGAAACTACCGGGCGGATATCTTCAAGACAGAAGGGGCGCGTGAGGCGTTCGAGTCGTGTTTGTTTGAAGCCTGCGGGAAGTCGAATTGGGTGCTGCACGCGTATGTGGTGATGAGCAATCACTACCACCTGGCGTTGGAGACGCCGGACGGAAATCTGGTTGCGGGGATGCAGTGGCTGCAGGCGACCTTTGCCAACCGGTTCAACAAACTACGCGGAGAGCGTGGTCATCTCTTTCAGGGCCGGTACAAGGCGCTGCTGGTGGAGGAGGGCGGGCCGTTGGGGCAGGTTTGCCATTACCTGCATTTGAACCCGGTGCGGGCGAGGATTGTGTCGGTGGAGAAATTGAAGGAGTACCGGCACTCAAGCTACTGGTACCTGACGCGATCTAAAGCGCGACCGGCGTGCCTGGATCTGCGAACGGCGTTGATCGAGGCCGGAGAACTGGCCGATACGCCCGCGGGATGGAAGCAGTACGAGGGTTATCTTGGCTGGCATGCGACGGAGGGTCCGGTGGGTCGCAACAAAGCCTATGTGTCGCTGAGCAAGGGCTGGGCTTTGGGCACGAAAGAATTCCGGGCGGGCCTGGTGAAGGATCATGCGCTGGCCGCGGACGCACGGGCTTGGGAAACGACCGGAGTCCGGGAGATTCGGGAGCAACAGTGGGAGGAATGCCTCGCACGTTGCTTGCACGGGGCGGGCAAAACGCACGCCGCCGCTCGGGCTGATCGCAAGGGAGTGGAGTGGAAAATAGTGATCGCCGATGAAATCAAGCGGACAACACAAGCCACCAATGGATGGATCGCCGAGCACTTGAACATGGGCAGCGGTACGGCTGTCAGCCAATATGTAGGTCGGTGGCGTCGGGAGGCGGGAAAGGCGAAACGATAAAATTATAATACTTGCAACCTAACTCCTCCTTAGGAAGCCGTCTCAATCCGGCGGCTAAAATGAGGTTCACGCCGCCACTCGTCCGGGAGCCAAAACTGACGGTACCCAAGGCTTGCACCGCGCATTGCGGCAATGCAGCATTGCCGCATGACAACGCTTCCTCTCTCCAAACGCGGCAGCTTGACGCTGCCACCGGCACTCCGACGCAAGATGGGCCTCGATAAGCTTCGCAACCCCATGCTCCTTGTCGAGGAACGCGACGGCGGGCTGTTCCTGCACCCGGCGATGGCTATGCCGGTTCGCGACGTGACCAAGGCGCAAATCAAGGCGTGGATTGCCCGTGACGAGGCCGACATGAAAGCGTTTAAGGCTGCCCCGAAGCTTAAGAAAAAATGAGGCTCTTCCTCGACACGAGCGTCCTGCTCGCCGCCTCCGGTTCGGGCAAGGGCGCATCGCGTTTCGTCATTACGGAAGCCATTACCCACGGCTGGGAACTCGTCAGCTCTGACTATTGCGACGAGGAAACCCGCCGCAATCTGCTAAAGGTAGGCCGGTCCGCCGCGACTGCGTGGAAAAGCGAAATCATGCCGCGCCTGCGCTTCGTCCGGGCGAGCCTTGCCCTCGACAAGCCACTGGTCTTCCCCAAGGCGAAAGACCGGCCCATCGTCATCACCGCTCTGGCGGCACTATCCGATTGGCTCACTCTCGACGAAGGCGACTTTCACACAAAGCTTGGCCGCGAGGTTTACGGCCTGCGGATCGCCACGCCGGGCGAGTTTCTGCTGGAGCAGCGCGCCCAGGGCGTGGTCTGACCGTCTCCTTCGCTGCTGATTTCACGTCGCTTCCCACTTGCTGGGAGCGGCGGTTTGCTTTGGGGTGTCAGACGCTCGCTCGTTCGTAATACGCGACGGAAGCAGCGGGCCCTAGTTCACGCCTCTTAAAGAAAGAAACACGTTTTAATGCTGTTCGTTTGCTCGCGTTCTGCCGTACGGCAGAATGCCCGTTCCTTGATTGTTCATTTCAGCACCCAGTGGGTGCCCGCTTCGGTGAACCCCTTCGCGATGCTTCGGGGCCACGCCGGACGGCGCCACCGTCTCCGCGCCGTCGCGCTTCGTCGGTTGGTTGTCTGGTGCTCCTCGCGCCGCCCCGCCATCCTTCCTTGTGCGTTCCTGAAAACCGCATCACCCCCGTTACGATTGACCGGCTATGATCGCGCTAGAGCAGTCAGTTCACATGAACGGCAGAATCGATGATCCGCTCCTCGAAAGCTAGGTGCGGACCTCGCAGTGAAAAATCCGGGCCAAGACTATAGCCGGTAGAGCTACGTTAAGAATAATCCACTCTCCCTGACTGATCCAAGCGGGTTCACACTCGCTATCGCGTTCGGCGTAGAGGTAAGGAGTCAGTACATCGGTTACACTTTCAGGCTCTGCCTTGGAAAGAAATAATGCCCATGGAAGAGATTATTCGATTCGTGATGCTCGCGACCAGTAGTCCCATGGAGCCTTTTAGAAAGCGAAATTGCAGTTATGGGGAGGTTTCGATCAGCACCGGGTTTGCCAGTGGAGTTGAGTCATGTCGGGGACTGGCTGACATTTGCCGAGGCTTGAAAATCGGGGCGCGCAGGTGAAAATTTGCGGGAGATTTCGTGGTTTGCCTTTGCGGTTTGTCGCCGCTCACCAGCTTTTTCAGTTCGGCAACATTGTCGCGCATCGTCACCGACTGGGCGCTCAGCTCCTCGGCTGCCGCCGCGGTTTCCTCGGCGTTCCCGGCGTTGGCTTGGGTAACCTTGTCCATTTGGCTGACCGCGATGTTGACTTGATCGATGCCCTGGGTCTGTTCGACGGAGGCCGTCGCGATTTCGCCCACCAGCA
>JANYDX010000471.1 GCA_025363395.1 Verrucomicrobiota bacterium | reverse complement strand
GAAAGACATCACTTCACTCAAGCAGGCCGAGGCCGAGTTGGCGCGGGTGCACCGGCAATTACGCTGTTTGGCCCGTCCACCGACCAACGCCACGCCGTCGAATTCGAGTTGCACTCGGCTTATCAGGGTCGGGACGGTTTCGAGATGGTGAAGCGCGCCCGGTCGGAAGGCCGGCCCTATGCCATGGCCTTTATCGACGTACGGATGCCGCCCGGCTGGGATGGCATCGAGACCACGGGCCACCTCTGGGAGGTCGACCCCCGATCTGCAGATCGTGGTGTGCACGGCCTATTCCGATTACTCCTGGGACCAGATGATCGACCAGCTCGGTCATACCGACAAATTGGTAATCCTCAAAAAGCCCTTCGACAACGTCGAGGCCCTCCAACTCGCCAGCGCGCTCACGGAAAAATGGCACCTGACCCAACAGGGCAAATCCCACCTCGCGGATCTTGAGATGCTCGTGGACGCACGCACGCGGGAGCTGCGTCTAGCGAAGGAGGCCGCGGAAGTGGCGAACCGCGCCAAGAGTGAATTCCTGGCCAATATGAGACACGAAATTCGCACTCCGATGAACGGAGTCATCGGCATGACCGCGCTGCTGCTCGACACCACGCTCGATTCCACCCAGCGAGAATATGCCGACACGATTCGGGCCAGCACCGACAGTCTTTTGACCATCATAAACGATATTCTGGATTTCTCGAAGATCGAGGCGGGCAAGTTGATTTTTGAGAATCTGGACTTCGATTTGCTCCAAACCATCGAGGACACCATCGACATGCTGGCCGAGCGCGCCCAGGCGAAAGGCATCGAGCTGGCCATGTCGATGCCCTCAACCGTGCCCCGGCTCCTTTGCGGAGATCGCGGACGGCTGAGGCAGATCCTCGTGAACCTCATCGGCAATGCCATCAAATTTACCAGCGGAGGAGAAGTCGTCGTTCGCATCAGCCTCGCGGACGAAACCGACATGCACGCAGTCGTGCGCTTTGAAGTGACCGACACCGGGGTCGGTATTTCGCCGGAAGCGCAGGGCCGGCTTTTCGAGGCGTTCACCCAGGCCGACGGCTCCACGACACGCAAATACGGCGGCATAGGCCTGGGCCTCGCCATTGCAAAGCGGCTCGTGCTTTTGATGCCCGGCGAAATCGGCGTACAGAGCGAACCCGGTCGAGGGTCCACGTTCTGGTTCACCGCCCGATTCGAGAAACCAGTCGAAGATCCTCCTGCCGCCCGTGAACCCGCCGATGGCTGGTCGAACCAGCGCGTCCTCGTGGTTGACGACAACGCCACCAACCGGCAGATCCTGCGTCATCAGATCTTCGCGTGGAAATTGCAAAAAGGCAGTGCCGCCAGCGGTCACGAGGCTCTCAAGCTTTTACGCGAGGCCGTGGCCGAAGGCCGGCCCTACACGGTGGCATTGCTCGATGTGGGCATGCCTGAGATGGACGGACTCACGCTGGCGCATGCGATCAAGGCCGAACCTGCGCTCGCCTCCCGCCATCTCATCGCGCTCACCGCGAAGAATCCTTTGATCGACGCCGCCAAACTTAAAGCGGCTGGGATTGCCGCCGTGTTGACGAAGCCGGTCAAACAATCCCGCCTGCTCGATTGTCTGACCCAGCTCATCGACGGAACTGCATCCAATTTTGAGCCAAAATTCCCTGGCGCGGCTCAGCCCCATTTATCAGCGGGTTTGAGCGCGCGTCTGCACTTAACCCGGGCGTTGTTGGGCGAGGATAATTTGATCAATCGCAAGGTCGCACTCGGGCTGCTCAAGAAACTGGGCTCCATCGCGAACTTTGCCACGAACGGATTCGAGGTGTTGGAAGCCATGGAACGAACGCCCTATTTCCTCCTGCTCCTGGATTGTCAGATGCCCGGAATGGACGGCTATAAAGTTGCGCAAGCCATCCGCAAGCGCGAGCAAGAGCCGGCCTGCCCCTGGCCGATCCCCATCCATATCATCGCCCTCACGGCCAATGCGATGTCGGGCGACCGGGAAAAATGTCTCGCTGCCGGCATGAACGACTACGTGACGAAGCCATTGCGCGTCCCGGAGATGGTGGACGCCTTGGAACGCTGGGAGGTTGCCGTTCGTCAGTCGGTCGGAGAATCGCATGCATTTTCTCCATGAAAATCCTTATCGTTGAAGATCACGACGTGGCCCGCACGATCCTGCGCCGGGCACTCCAGAAACTTGGCCACGAGGCCGTCGAAGCTGCGAACGGCGAGGAGGGCTGGGCTTGTCTGCAAAGCGAGCCGCTCCGCGTTGTCATCAGCGACTGGATGATGCCGCAAGCTGATGGTCTCGCTCTCTGCAAGCGCATCCGAGCCCGCCTCGATACTGACTATATTTATTTCATTTTACTCACGGCCCGCGGGGCCACGGATGCAAATCGCCGGGAGGCATCGGAAGCTGGGGTGGATGACTTTCTGGCCAAGCCGCTGGAACAGGCCGACCTCTGGACGCGTCTGCGAACGGCTGAACGGATCATCCAGTGGGCTTCGCGGGTCCGTCGGCTCGAGGCACTCCTGCCCATTTGCTCCTATTGCAAAAGAATTCGCGACGATCGCAATTACTGGCATCAGCTCGAAGGCTACATCCATGAGCACACCGGCAGTGAGTTCACCCACTCCATCTGCCCCGATTGCTACACGCGCGTCGTGCTGCCACAACTGTTGTCCGCCGGCATCACGCCCGAAGCACGACCCGCTAATGCGGCCGCGAGCGCTGCCCCTCCTCAAGCCAGTCCGACGGCCGCCCCCATTGCGCCTGAGAAAGGTCCTCTTTTGCCGGCTACCCCATAGATTGCCGACGGGTGGATTCAGCACGGGGGGCGAAAACCAGAAGTTCCAGAGGCCCGAAACGCACTTCGCTTATAAAACTCGCATGAACCCTCACTTCGACAAATTCAATGATTGGCGTGCCGAGGGTAACCAATGCTCAGCCCCAGAATCCACCAGGTAACCCTTTCTCTGCTGATGGCTTGGGTCTTTATTGGCCAGAAATTCATTTTGGGCGCTTTTTTGGGCAAAATGTGACGAAGATACGGGCCTACAGTGGATTCCAACCCGCCAGCGTCATCCGCCGACTGTGCTTCAAAAGTACGGGCAGAATTGGTGCGTCTGGCCTACACAGATCTTCCGGCGGGGTTGATTGCTACTTTCCTCGCCGCGATTGGCCTCGCTTGGATCGTGGCCCGGTCCGGCTCCCCGGTGATGGCATGGAGCTGGCTGACAATAATGGGGGTTTTCACCGTTTCCCGTTTGATCAGCGTCAGAGTTTACCACCAGGCACGGACCAGCGATCCGGAACACCGCTGGGAACGGAGATTTATTTCCGGGGCGTTGTTCACTGGTTTGTGTTGGGGCTACACAGGCTGGGCTTTTCATCCGCTCCTTCAAGGGCAGGACCGCTCGCTGCTGATCATGATTCTCGCCGGTCTCACCGCCGGAGCGACGCGTTCACTTTCCCCGGTGCGGCCCGCTTGCATGGCGTTTCAAGCGGCAACTTTGCTGCCGATTGTCCCGCGTTGTTTTCTCGGATCGGAAGCGGTTCAAACCGTCCTGGCCTTCATGGTTTTGATCTACGTCGTGTTTTTACTGCTCATGACGCGCAGTTTTAACATCACACTCAGCCGTTCCCTGAGTCTGGGCTTCGAGCACGAAATTTTAGTGAACGAACTCCAGCAGAAAAAATTGGTCACGGAGGAACTCAATCGCACCTTGACGGACGAAAATTTGCGGCGCCGCAAGATGGAGGAGGAATTGCGCACCGCCAAGGAACGAGCGGAGGCGGCCAATCAGGCCAAAAGCGAATTTCTTGCCACCATGAGCCACGAGATCCGCACCCCGATGAATGGAGTCATCGGCATGCTTGAGTTGCTCAAGGATACGCCGCTTGCCGGCCATCAGCGCGAACAGGTCGAGACCGCCGCCAAGTCGGCCGATTCACTGATGCATGTCCTCAATGATGTGCTCGATCTCTCGAAAATCGAAGCGGGGTCGATGAGCTTTGAATCCATCGCATTTAGCCCGGCCAAAGTGGCGGAGGAAGTGGCCGCCCTGATGAGACCCCGTGCGACCTTGAAGAATATTTCCCTGCTGCTCGAACTCGACCCGCTGGCTCGACGCCGGGCGCGCGGTGACCCGAATCGTTTTCGTCAGGTATTGCTTAATCTGGTCGGCAATGCGGTCAAATTCACGGAGCACGGCCAGGTGCAACTGATTCTTACCGGCACCCTCCAAGCAGGCTCCCCTCTCCGCCTCAAAGTGCAGGTGCGCGACACCGGAATCGGCATGAATCAGGACGCTCTCGCCCGGCTTTTTCAGCCGTTCACCCAGGCAGACAGTTCGATGGGCCGCCGTTATGGTGGCACCGGACTCGGGCTGGCCATTTCACAAAAGCTGATCCAGCGAATGGATGGACTGATCACCGTCGAAAGTGCACCCGGCAGCGGATCGGTTTTTCGTTTCGAGATTCCGCTCGAATTGGACGTTAACCAGAATGCGACCACGCCTTCCTTTCCGGTGCAGGGACCGCAAACCCAGTTCACCAGCAGGATTCTCGTGGTGGAGGATGATCCCGTGAATCAGCGGGTCATCACCATGATGCTGCAGCGTCTCGGTGTAACCTGCACCATCGTCGGGGATGGATTTGCCGCCCTCGTTGCCCTCGAACGGAGCAAGTGGGATCTCGTCTTCATGGATTGCCAGATGCCGGGCATCGATGGTCTCGAAACCACTCGACGGGCCCGGAAGCTTCTGCCCGCCCAGCCGCTGCCGATCGTGGCCCTGACCGCCAACGTGCGCCCGGAAGACCGGGACGCCTGCCTTGCATCCGGCATGGACGATTTCATTGCCAAGCCAGTTCGCGTGGAAAACCTTCGCACCTGTCTGACGCGGTGGCTGCCGCAGCACGCCGAGTCGTTTGTCGCCCTTCCTCCGGCTAAAACCCCGGTGGCCTGAGACCAGAGAGCTGACTGGAAGGGATAGCTGGGCCAATCGAGGAAATTCGGGATTTTTACCTTTGCGCTGGACGAGCTTCACCACGGTCCTCAAAACCTTGGGTTTGTGGGCACACCTCTGAAGCACGACGCAAAAACGATCAACCAGGCCATTGAGCGCATTGCCTCCGCCATTGCCACCCGGCACGCGAAAACGCCCCGCCTTCTTCTCCTTGGCATCGCCAACGGCGGCATTGTGCTCGCTTCGCGACTGGCCGAACGGTTGAAAAAATCCGGCCTGAAACCCGGCCTCGGCACCCTGGACATCTCCTTCCACCGCGACGATATCGGTCTCAACCCGATCACGAAGGAATCATCGCCGACCCTCATCCCCCACGATGTCAACGACGCAGCGGTCATTCTCGTCGACAGCGTGCTTTTTTCCGGCCGCACCGTGAAGGCCGCGTTGGACGAATTATTTGACCACGGCCGCCCTGCCGGAGTGGAACTCGCCGTGCTCGTTGATCGCGCAGGCCGCCGCCTGCCCATCACGGCCGATTACAGCGGGCTGAATTTGATCACGACCGCCGACAATAAAGTGGTGGTTGAGCTCGATCAAAAAAATCCTGCCGCCGATTCAGTCGTCATTCGCTCCGCGTCTTCAAAGAGGAATTCCGCGCACTTTCATCCCGCCACTTGATCTTGTCACTTAACACTTCGCTTCCCCGTGCCCTGGCAACGTAAACATCTTCTGACTATCGAGGAACTCAGTCGCGCCGAAATCGGGCAACTCCTCGCCACGGCTGGCGCATTCCGCCGTATCCTGGATCGCAAGGTCAAGAAAGTCCCTGCGCTGCGCGGCAAGACCATCGTCAACCTCTTCCTCGAGCCGAGCACGCGCACCCGCCTTTCTTTTGAGATGGCCGCCAAGTTTCTCAGCGCCGACGTCATCTCCTTCGACGCGGCCTCCTCCAGCACGAGCAAGGGCGAGACCCTCCGCGACACCGCGCAAAATATCCAGGCGCTGAGCGCCGATGTCATCGTGCTCCGCCATTCAGCCAGCGGCTCCCCACTCTACCTCAGCCGCGTCCTGGACATCCCCGTGATCAACGCCGGTGACGGCGCTCATGAACATCCGACGCAAGCCCTGCTGGATGTGTTCACCATGCACGAAAAATTGGGTGACCTACAGGGACGCAAGATCGTCATCCTCGGTGATATTCTTTTCAGCCGGGTCGCCCGTTCGAACATCCACGCTCTCACCAAACTCGGCGCCAACGTCACCATCGTCGGTCCCTCCACTCTGGTGCCGCACTGGTTCGAGTCACTCGGCGTACAGGTGTCACACAATCTCCGTTCCGCCCTGGCCGACGCTGACGTGGTCATGCTGCTCCGCATCCAGCACGAACGCCAGGCCTCCAGTCATTTTCCCTCGCTGGGCGAATACACGAGCATGTTCGGCCTCAACCAGGCCCGCGCCGAATGGATCAAGCCCGACGCGATCATCATGCATCCCGGCCCCATCAAACGCGGGGTCGAAATCGACAGCGCCCTCGCCGATTCACCCCGGAGCGTCATTCTCCAGCAGGTCACCAATGGCATCGCTGTCCGCATGGCCGCCCTCTACCTCTGTTCCGGCGGACAACCCGAACATGTCACCACTCCTCTGGAGTAAATCTCAAACCTCCAAAACGCCAGTGGCCAAAAAATACCGCTCAATGCAAAAAAAATCCATTAACCTTTTTAATTCTCAGGTTCCCGTTTGGCGTTTGGCCATTGGCCTTTGAAATTTTTCCCATGAGTTTGCTCTGGATCACCAACGGCCGCGTCATTGATCCCGCCTCCAAGCGGGATGGTGTGGGCGATGTCTTCATCGCCGACGGAAAATTCGTCGCGGGCCTGACCGCAGCACAAAAGAAACGCGCAAAAAAAATTGACGCCAGCGGCCTCGTGGTCTGCCCCGGCCTGGTCGATATCCATGTCCATTTTCGCGAACCCGGTCAGACGCATAAGGAAACCATCCTGACCGGCTCGCACGCCGCCGCCGCCGGAGGATTCACCACGGTGGTCTGCATGCCCAACACCGCACCGGTCGCCGACAACGCCGGCACGATCGAGCTGATCAACAACGCCGCGCGGAAGGCCGCCGTGCATGTCTATCCCACCGGCTGCATCACGGTCGGCATGAAAGGCGCCCAACTGGCCCCGCACGGCTCGCTTAAAAAAGCCGGCGTGGTGGCCATCACCGACGACGGCCTTTGTGTCACGAGCAACGAACTCATGCGCCGCGCCGTGGAATACGCCAAGATGTTCGATCTCCCCGTGCTCGACCACTGTCAGGACGAATCGCTGACCAAGGACGCGGTCATGAACGAGGG
>JANYDX010000103.1 GCA_025363395.1 Verrucomicrobiota bacterium | reverse complement strand
CACTGGCCCAGCCGATCAGCCATCCTCCCGTGAGATAGGAAAGCATCGGCACCACCACCATGCCAAACGGTTCGCGTTTGATATGGGGAACGGGATTCAATGAAACCTGCCCGCCGCGTGCGGCGGTGTCGTCGCCCAGTCGCAACGCACTCCACGCATGGGCCGCTTCGTGGCAGACGGTGGAAAAGAGAAACGCTCCATACCACAGGGCGCCATCGGCCAGATCGGGTGTCATTCGGCGCACGCTAGTCGAGACCTTCCATCAACCAAGAAAGAAAAGCCTCACGTCCGGAAATCCACCACGGGCCCGGCCGGATGGCGCAGGTGATTATTTTTGGTAGACCAGTGTCGTGTTCTGCACGCCGGAGGGGGAACTGGTTTGGCGTTGGATCGTGAGGGTGCGACCTCGGATGGCCCATGTGTCCTGCCGGGTAAACTTGGCCCCGGCCGGGCCCCGCAGGAAGGGAGTGACCGACTCAATCACGAGCGTGTCGGTCGCAGGGTCGAGCCGGGCCGTAGTGACGCGTGGCGCGTTCATGAACTCCGATTTCACTTCAATGCCGTCGAGGTTGAACTTCTCCTCGGTGGTTTCGTCTTTTGCGTATTCGAGAATGCGGGTGCTGCGGATGGAAAGTTCGTTTTCATGCCGGGTCACTTCGAGTCGGGCCGGCGCGACCGCGGCGCCCATGCGATCAAATTTGCTCTGTTCCTCATCCAGCACCCAGATGCCGGAGAAGTCGGGCGCGCTGGCTTTTAACGGCGGTAATCCGCAAGCCTCGCGGTAACCGGCCATGGCCGCGGCATAGGCGGCATCGTCCAAGCCGAGAATGCGCGGGTCTTGCATTAGTTCGGAGTATTGCCGGCGCGTCGCGTTGCGCACCATGCCGGCCCAGGTGACGTAGTAGATCCACTTGGGTTGCTGACGGAGAATTTCCCGCGAGGGCGGATTGCCGACTTCGGCGAGGGTGACGGGTTTGTCGCCAGCGAGCGCGACAAGTCCGTCGTAGTAGGACTGGAGGAAGTCATTGTGGTAAACGTCGAGCGCGAGGATATCGATGAATTCAAGTCCGGGAAAATAGCCGGCGTATTGCATCGCTGGTTTGCTAGGGCGGTCCACGCTCCAGACCCAGATAAGATTCTTCAACTGATGGTGGTTCACCAAGCGATCAAAAAGCTGACGGTAGAGTGAAGCGGTGCCGTATTCGCCAGTGCGTCCGCCCCACCAGAACCAGTCGCCGTTCATTTCGTGGTAGGGCCGCCAGAGCACGGGCACGTGGGCGGCTTCGAGCTGCTTGAGGAATACGGCGATCGCGTCCACCTGCTCGCACCACTTCGTGTGCAGGGCGGTGCCGGGGGTGAGCACGTCCTTGAATTGCTCGTCGAGGAGTTTGCCTTGCACGCTCGTCAGTCGTTTCGGATCGCCGCCGGGGAGTTGCTGGAATGTTCCGGGTTCGTCCGTCGTCGGCGGGACGGCATGCCAGCAGAGGGTGATGAGCGCGCCGAGTTTATGCTGGCGGATGGCTTCCTGGACGATGTCGGGCCGGGCGAGATAGGAATCTGAGTTGCCCGCCTTGGCGTGACCCCAGTCCGAACTGAAAATCGCCGGGGTCTTGCCGGTATATTCTGCGGCGAAAACGGAGTTGGTGTTTTTGGTGTTGGGGTAGTTGTGCTGGCCGGTGAGCGTGGAGTGGCCGGTGAGCGACTGGAGCGTGGCGAGCAGTGCCCGTGCTTCCGGCGAAGCACCCGGGGTGACCGGTTCGGGTGCCGGAGCCGCGCCTGGCAACGGGACGCCTGACAGGCAAAACAGGACGAGAATAGAACTGAGCGACGAACGTAGGATTTTCATGAGCGGGAGAAGGGCGGGGATTTCCTTGATGGATGTTCAAAGCCGCGGTGGAACGCAAACGGTTCATCAAGCAGCGCGGCGGAATTCCGCGCCTCGTTTGTGGGAAGTTTATTTGATTTCCATAAACTCAGGCTCGAACGGGGCGAGGGTAAATTTGCCTGAATAATTTCTGTCCCACAGAATGCTGCGCGAGTCGCCGGGGAGTTCAACCACCTTGGTTCCCGGTCCAGGTTGAGGTAGAGAACGTGTTGACCGTCGATCTGCGGGGCGATCACGCCGGCCGGAGTGGCGGCCCCACGCTTGATGGAAAGCTCCCCGATCAAATGATCCAACAGGGGATCAAGCAACTCGCTGGGCACCGGGAGTCCCAGGTAGATTGCGCGGCCCGTTCCATAGCGATGCGAGGTCATGATTGGATAGTCCTGGTCGAGGCTGACGATCCGACCGAGGACCTCCGCGCCCTTCGGTTCAATCACATCGAAATGCTGCGATTCCACCACGGCGCTGTGCCCCTGGCACACCACGCGGACTTTTTTGCCGTGAAGCGATTCGCGCGAAAGTTCGTTGAGGACGCGTCGCTTCCTGCCAGCAAGGAGGTTTGTCGGGGAAGACGCTCCCGCCTGTCAGGACCGCTCACTTCGCCTTCATGGCTTCGGCCAAATCCTTGGTTGGGGAGTTTTGGTCGGGTCCGCTTTCCTCGGGGTGGATGGGGATTTTCGGGTGCCAGGTCAGCCATTCCTTGTCGTGTTCGGTTTGAAGTTGGAAAACCGTGCCGGCCTCGGCGATCGGTGCTAGCTGGCCGTTTTTAGCGGACGGCTCGGGGGTGGCGAATGCGACCCCGCCACTGATGAGTGATTCGAGCGAAGTATTTTTTAGTTCCGCCCCGAGCAGGCCCAATTTGAAGGAAAAGCCTCCCGCGTTCCAAAAGCGGGTGTCGGTGCGAACCAGATCTGCATAGAGGCCTTCCACCCGGACACGGATGATCACCGAGGCGGAATCGTCGGCGAGCCGGCTGGCTTCGACCTCCCCGACTTTCACCTCGCGATAATACACGGGTGACCCCGCGTTGAGTGAACCGAGCCGATCACCTTGCAATAAAAAGGTCCGGCCGTAGCGGAAGGGTTCCGGGGGCGGATTTTTGTCCAGTCCGACAAACTCAGTCGCGAGGGGACCATTGCCCGGGCGGACCCTCAATTGGACGCCGGTGAGCAAAGTATCCAGTCCGCTGACTCCGGAAAATCCAATCTGGGGGCGCGCAATCCAGAAAATAGAACCCTCGCGGGCAACCGCGGCGGCGGATTTGTTAAGTCGCAAATGTACGATCACGCCGCTCAAGTCCGGTTTCAAATCCACGGCGGTGACGGTACCGACCGTGCCGCCCTTGTGCTTGAGCTGGGTCTTCCCGTCTTCGACGCCGTTGGCGTCGGCAAAGGTGATGATGATTTCCGGGCCCCGGTCACGGAGCGTGCGAAACACCAGCCAGCCGCCCAGGATCAGTGCGATCAAAGGCACGATCCACACGAGGGGCAGGGTGGAGACGCGGGTAATTCTGGGCGTGGAGGGGGACGGAGGTTTCATGGGGAAATTTCGGTCGGGGAGCCGGGCGCGGGCTCGCGCCACAGCAGGCGGGGATCGAATGCGCGGGTAGCGAGAATCGTGAAGACCACGGCTCCCGCAAAAGCGAAGATGCCCGCCTTGGGCCGGATGGAGCTCAAGGCGCCGAACTGCACGGCGCTGGTAAGAAATGCGACGAGGAAAACATCCAGCATCGACCAGCGTCCGATGGATTCGAGGACCGCGTAGAGTCGCGTCAACCTGACGGCATGGATGGAGCGTCCGCGCCGGGCCGCGTGGATCAGGCAGGCCAGCCCGATCAGTTTCGCGCAAGGTACGAACAGGCTCGCTGTAGCGACGATGAGCGCGAGCGGCCACAGTCCGCTTTCATAGAGTCCCATCATGCCGGAATAAATGGTGTCGGTGCGGGTCACGCCGGTGTTATCCGTGGCCAGGATCGGCAGATAATTGGCCGGCACGAGCATGATCGCCGCGGTGAGGGCGAAAGCGATGGGACGCGAAAAATCCGGGGCACCATCGGCAGGGCGGAAAAAAAGCCGTCTCATGGCGATGAGTAGGATTCCCGCTGCGTCGAGTTGAGCGGATCGGCTCCGAGCCGGAAATTCCTCCAGGACAGCAGCAGCAACACCGACATCGCAGTGTAACACCAGAAGCCCGGACCTATTTCCACATCGACAAGGCTGCCGAGTTTGGTGAGCGCCACGAGTACACCGAGCACATACACTTCGGGCATGGCCCATTCCTCCAAGGCAATGGCAGCATGTCTCAAAGAATTTGCCCAGAGCCAGTTTCGTCCCAGACGAGGTGGCAGGGTGAGCGCGGCGAGCGCGGCGAGCATCAGAATGGGAACCACTCCTGCACACAGCGCGGTCCAGACGGCCAGGAGCCGCATGTCTTCCGTCCACAGGGCGTAAGCGCCGGACAAAAGATGACCCGTGCGTTCCGTGCCCAATTTCCCGACGGTGATGAAAGGCAGATAAAACGACGGACCGGCCAGGATCAGCGCCGTAACGATCAAGGCGACGGTGCTGTCGGAGCCAAACCGGCTGCCTTTGGCCAGGACGATGCCGCATTGGACGCAGGAGGCTTTTTGATAAGGCCGGAGATGAATTATCCGATGTTCGTGTCCGCAATACCGGCAGGTGAACCGAGGCTGGAGGCCGGGTTCCGGGGCTTCGGCGGCTTCACAGGCTGATTCAACGGGGGACATCGTGGGGCTAGACTAATCATAGACCCATCGACGTCGATCCAGTTCGACTGTCTCAGCCCCCGCCGAACCCGGTGGCGCAAAATCAAGGCACGAGTGCCGGCACCGGTTTATCGCCCGTCCGCAATGAGAGGTTGTTCGTCAACACGTAAATGGATATCGCCACCAGAATACAAAACGCGCCGACCCAGAAAAACGGGCTGTGATGCAGGCGTTTCCATGCGGGTGAATGAGGCCGGTGTTCGGCGGCGTGAGGACCGCCGTGTTGTTGAAATTTGGGTGCGTCCATGAAGGTGCGGTGAAGCCTCTCTGCAGACCGCGCTCAGGGATTAATGTAACGGGACGTTTTTTTGCTCGGCGAGAAATGGCCGCTGCCCCCCCGCGAGTCCCCTTGACTCGCAGGGAAAATCAAAGCTGTGAATACGCTTTGGGCGTGAGGAAGCGGGCCGTGTTTTTTGAGGTGTTGCCGGCGTATTGCGGAAGATCCTTCATCTTCACCCAGCGCGGATCAGGGCCGAATTTTTTCCAGTTGGCGAGGTGCGAGGCGAGATCGGGAGCGCTCGTGATGTAACGCAGATGCGGGAGGTCCTTTCCGGCGAGAGCCTGACCGAAGAACACCGGGGACATGCCCAGGTCTTTCATCAATGCGATCTCTCCTTCGTCGAACATGGCCATTTTACTGAGGGCTTTCAGTTCGCTGTGACTCTCGTAGTCGCGCATCTCAAACACCCGTCCCGGTGCTTTGCTGCGGGAAAACGCGGGCACTTCCAGTTGCGGCATGCCCTTGAATGCAAGGAGCAGCCAGCTGTCGATGCGCTCGAACGCCGGGCTCGCTTTCCTGACCTGCAAATAATTCCGGTCAGCCTGCTGCACCGCGGCGTCGGCATTCAGTTCGGCGCTAACCTGCGCAAATGACTCCAGCGTTGTATGAGTCATCAGCACCCACACCGGCGAGCCGGGTTTCGGAGTGGAAGTAGCAGTGCCCTGCTCGACGTCGAGTTCGGTGAACACGCCCACATTCTTTATGCCACGTTTTTCCAGCGCGGGCAGCAGCGCCTGTTCGAGGTAGGCATCGAGGAGAGCCGGATCGGCATCAGCCTTGAGCCGCGTGTCGGCCTTCAAATGATAGCAGCGCAGTTCGTAGTATTCCCGAGCGGGGGAAGCATCCGCGGATTCTGTCGCGGTGAGGCGGGACGACAGGGCGGCGGTGGCCGAGGCAGCGAGGGATGTTTTCAAGAAGTCACGGCGGTCGAGGTTCATGGTTACCCGGGATAAACTATAAACGGGAGAAGAGGAATCGCTATTCTCCGTCAATCCACTGCGCGTCTAAGTAAGGCCCGCAGGATATTGTCGCGATCAAAACTCGATTTGAAGGAGCCTGTGTGGGGGCGATTCGGGACTATCGCGACGTGCAGTCCAAGCATCGCCTGTGAACAGGCTTGGGTGTCCTGCGAAGGGAATTTCGCAGCAACTTGTGTGGCACCAGGACAGTTCCTGGCTACGTTTTGACGGGCTTCAGCTTGATTACGTCACCGATTTTTCGGAGGAGGTCGATTTCGTTGAACGGCTTCATCACGTTGCCGCGGGCGCCCATGCCTGCGAGCTGGGGGATGACGATATGGTCGGCCCGCGAGGTGAGCATGATCACGGGGATCGCTGCGAGCTCGGGAGTGGATTTCAGGCGGGACAGTGTTTCGACGCCGCCCATGATGGGCATGCTGATATCAAGAAGGATGAGATCGGGCCTCGTGCTTTCGATGGCGAAGAAAGCGTTATATCCATTGGTGGCCTCGGTCACATTGCAGTCGAATGCGCTGAGCGACTTTTGTACGATGAGTCGGACGGTCCGGGCATCGTCTACAGTAAGAATAGTTGGTCGCATCGGTGTGAAGGAACGCATTTTTGAACCACTAATAAACACTAATTCGGCAATTATGCCTGATTCGCCGGACGGCGTGAGGTGAAGTGGGTTTTATTCCCTGTGGGTCAAATAGCCGAGCCGGCCTCACATGGCTTCGGCTTGGATGAGGAAGGGACCACGGCGAGGTCGCCGTGGCTCCAGGAAGGAAGAGGCTGGGGGCGGGCACACCGCCCGCAAGGGTTTTGGTTTATGCTCAAAAAGGTGCTCCGGTGTGGGATTCCGTCGGCTCCGTCGTCGTTCCAGGCTTGAGCTTCGCGGGCGGTCGATTTGCCTCCCCGTCGTGCCGACTGAAACCCGTGAAGTCCGAGCTTTTGCCAAGCCCCGCCACGTCCTGGGAGCCGATGGTCGCGTGCTCGAGGTACCCGCGGAGTGGAGTTTGTTGCCACCCGGCGATGCTGCCCTCAGCCGGCGCATCAAGCAGGATGGCCCGAGTTGGACCGTAATTGAAATGAAAGGCCGGAAGCGATTCTCGCGCGGTATCTGGGCGTCGGCCGTGCGCATCGCGGCGTTGCAGGAGGAACTTGAGGTCGAGCGCCAAGACCCATCTTACCAGCGCAAGCTCGATGCCGGACGCAGGCACCGCGCGGTCGAGCAGAAAGTGTATGCAGAGGATTTCCGTGCGGCGGTCCTGAATTTTCTCAATTTTCATCCGAGCCAGCGAGATTCCGGGGAATTGATGGCACGATTGATTGCGGATCACGCCGTGCCCGTCGGCAGCGGCACGGTCGCACGGACCGAGCGCATCCCAATCAAACAACGGGCGGAGGCAGCGACGATTGCGTGGATGCGCCACCAAACGACCGGGTACGATCACATGATCATTCCCCGCGGAAAAGGGGAGCGGCGTGAAGTCCGCCGGATGCTGGCCCGGCGTTCGATCCAGCTGCTCTTGCGTTACCGCCAGGGCCAGGCCGCCGATCCGGCGACCTGCCCTTTGTCTCACGTGTTGGCTGCGCAGCGTGCGCGAGACCGCACGCTGCATCAGGATTTGTCTAGTTTCTGACTCCCGCGTTGGTTTAGAAATCTTTCGCGACGCGGAAGTACACGAACGTTTTCTCCGGGTCACTGATGTCGTTGTTGTAGCCGCTGGAGGAATGTTCATCGAAGGGCGGATCCTGATTGAAGACATTCCGTGCGCCCACTGTGAATTTAATATCACGGTATCCGCGGTAGGTAATGGAGGGATTTACGTGGAGCTGCCCTCTTACGTTTCCGACTTCGGAATAGTTTTCAAATTTACCCACATAATTGACTAGGACCGAGGCGGACCATTTATCCAGTTCCCAAGTGGTGACGAATGTGCCGCGCCAATGCGGATAATTGTAGGTGCCTTGAAGATTGTCGCTGTTGTAGGTTAGTTTGCGCAGGTACGTGCCGCCCACGTCGAAGACGAACCGGCCCGCGGCCGACTTGGGCAGGGTGTAACCCAAATCGAAGTCAACGCCCTGGTAAGTCTGCTTGTCGACGTTCAGGTAGGTGTCGTTAATGTAGTTGATCACGCCGACCGTTTCGCCCGCGGCGGGGGAGTTCCGGACGACGAGGCCGGGCAGTTTGTCCTCGTTTTTCAAGATGTAGTCTTCGCCGAGCTGGGCAATGAGCTGCTTTTGTTTGAACTGGAGGAAGTCGACGGAAAGTTCGAACCCGTTGAGTACGCCGGTGGGATTAACCTGAAAACCGGCATACCAAGCATTGGTGGTTTCCGGTTGCAGAGTGGGATTGCCGCCACCTTTGGTTTCAATTTCACGCGCCGCATCACCGGGCCGTTTTGGATCCGCCAGGGGATTGTTGCTGAAGGTGGTGATTTGGCTGGTGTAAAGGTAAGCGAGATCAGGTGCATGAAAGGACTGTCCGTATGAAGTCCGCAGCAACAGCCATTTTGCCGGCCGGTAAGACAAGGCGATTTTCGGTTTCGTCGTGGAACCAAAGTCGCTGTATTGCTCGAATCTGCCGGCCAGTTGGAGCTGGAGGGCGGTCAGGATAGGAATGTTGAACTCGACATAAGCCGCGGTCACTGTCCGCTGGCCAAACGTCGAGTTGCCTTCCGCGCCGCCCACAATGTTGCCAGTGGCGTTGTTCACCGAGCGAATGCTGGCGAGTTTTTCACTGCGCCATTCTCCACCCATCGCGAACTTAACATCGCCGGCGGGCAGGGCAAAAATCGGGCCGTTGGCGTTGAAGTCATAGGTGCGTTCCTCAAAGGTGGCCGAATTGGCATCGGAGTTGGTATAGGAGGCGGTCACGCGCGGATCTTCGGGACCAAACGGATTGGCGTAAAGGGTCTGGCCGGCGATGGTGATGCCGTTCAGCGCTGCTTGATAGAGATTATCAAACACCGATCCCCCATTTAAATTATCCGTTTTATTTTTACTGTAGACGGCAGCGGATTCCCATTTCCAATCCGTGAACAGCTTGCCACCCAGGCCGATCACGATGCGTGGAGTATCTGAAGTGACGTCGTTGATCCGGTTGCCGGCGCTGACCAGGCGCGCATACCATTCAGACTCCAGATCCTCGCCAAAGGGATTGTTAGGATTGGTGGCGGGGATGTTCAGTGCGCCGGTGGTGGGGCCGGTGCCCATCTCCGCGTAGTTAAAGACCGGGGTCGGCGCTGCTTCGATCCTCGATTCAGAACGGCGGAAGGAAAAATCCATAAACCCGTAGATCCGGTCCGAAAAATCATACTGCGAGTGCGAGTAGAAACCGTAATTCCGCGTCTCCGGCAAAAGGCCGGACACCGCTTGGAAATTATAGTTACCGGTGCTAACATCAGCGACTCGGAAGTCTCCGAGGGCTGGGCGTTCTTTGGGAGCGGAAAGCGTGTAGTAGTCCTTTAAACTCGGAACATAGACCAAGGCGGGAAATCCCGCGTAGCTGCGCAGATCGGGACCGCCTCGTGTGGTGAGGTCTGCGTTGGCGGAAAATCCGTAATCCGCATTTTTTATCCCGCTTCGCTGGGTCCAGTCAAACGCAGCCATGATGGACAGCTTTCCGGCACTGTTACCAAAGACGACCGAGCCCGTTTTTTCGAGCGAGTCGGTGCCCGTCGTGTTTCCAATGCCGGCCGTGACAGTGAGTCCGTTGTAGTTTTTGCGAAGGATGACGTTGATCACTCCTGAAACCGCATCCGAACCGTAGATCGCGGAGCCGCCATCTTTGAGTACCTGGATGGATTCAATGGCCGCGGCCGGGATGCTGTTGAAGTCGAACACCGTTTGCAGGCCGTTAAATCCCGGAGTCGCCAACGGCGCCGAACGCCGGCCGTTGATCAGGACGAGGACGTTGTTGTTGCCCAGCCCACGCAAGTTGATGGTGGAGGCGCCTGGCGTAAAGCTGTTGCCCGAGCCCGTCGGAATCAGCGAAGCCCCGGTCACGAACGAAAGGCTGCGCAATGCATCACCGACATTGGTGTAAGCATTGAGGTCAAGCGTCGCCCGCGAAATAGAGGACACGGGATTGAGACCCGCGGCATCGATGCCACTGATGTGGGAACCGGTGACCTCGAATTTGTCGAGCGTCACGAGATCGCGTTTCTCCGCAGGTTTTTCTTCCGGATTAGTCTGGCCAGATGCGATGTCTGCTCCCGTGAGGGCCCCGATTATTAAAAGCAAACGGCCGGTTCGCCGTGCGGAAAAAGCATCGGTCAGTGCTGTTCGGCTGCGGTTTGCGGTCTGGCGGATGCCCAATGAAGTGAACTTGTTTGCAGTGAGAATCGCTTTGCCGATGCGTCCCACGAATGCGGCCAGATCTGCCGCCGCGTTTTTGTTAATGCGGTTTTTCATAGTTCCAGGTTTGTTGGTTTGCTAATGGTTTAGAGCGGTTCAGCCCGATAAATGTTCCTGTTGCTTGAGACGGGAATGATAGGCGTCTTTTTGTCGCTCGATTTCTTCCTGTTTTACGTCT
>JANYDX010000459.1 GCA_025363395.1 Verrucomicrobiota bacterium | reverse complement strand
CTTTACGCCATGCAAAGTCTGGCCTGGATGATCGACCGGCATCATTTTCGCGTGACCATTGACGGCCATACCAGCCAGCCGGCTCAGGAAAAATCCGGAAATTATACGGATTGGGAGCTCTCGGCTGATCGGGCCAACGCTGCACGCCGAAGCCTCGTGCATTACGCCGTGGAGCCCCAGTACATCGAACGTGTCACCGGCTATGCCGCGAGCAAACCGCTCGAGGGTGAACCCCCTGGGGCGGAATCGAATGACCGGCTCACGCTCAGCCTGACTCTTACCTCTAAGTCGCCGAAAACACTCCCGACTGGTCCGACCGGCGCCCCGCCGGGTCCAAAAAATAGCAGTGCCCCACCGCTTGCGGCGGGCTCCAAATCCCCGCCATGAAATCATTTCTACAAGGCAAACGCTCGTTGGATATCGTTTCATTGCGCCCTCCTCAGACCGCCATTTCATCCAGCGGCGCGGCAGGTATGGGCACCCCGACCGAGCCACCTGGAGTCTCTGGGCTGGCCCCACACATCGATATAGTGAAACAGGGTGATAAGATCGTGCGGATCGTAGTCACTTGCACCTGTGGCGAACGCACCGAGATCGAGTGCCTTTATCCGCCCGGCCAGTAAGAGCAGGGTGGGGCATAATCTGCCGAAAAACTCCCGGCAATTTTTTCCAAGGCAGCCGGCATTATTTGTAAGATGTTCTTGGGAGCTGATTAGTGGGCTTGGCACAGGCCTTGCATAGAGAGGAACCGGATGAATATCGGTCTCTATCAAAGTGCCTCGGCCCTCACCGCTTTGGAGCGTTGGCAGGATGTCGTGGCCCAGAATATCACGTCCAGCCAGACAACTGGTTACCGCAAGCGGACTATCAGTTTTAGCACGCAATTGGCCGGGGAATTACAGACTGATCCCAAGGGGCGCGATGGGGCTGCCATGGCCACGATTTTTCCCAAGGTTAACCGGGGAATTAGTTTTACGACCGGTGAGACAGAGCCCACGCGCCGCGAATATGATGTCGCGATTCAAGGCGAGGGATTCTTCGAGGTGCAAATGCCCGATGGCGGCAAAGCCTATACGCGCAGCGGTCAATTCAACCTGCGAGCGGATCGCACCTTGGTCGGAGCGGGCGGACAGCCCGTGCTGAGTGACGGCGGTTCACCCATTGTGCTTCTGCCCAACGGAATTCCGATGACGGTGAATCGGGATGGCAGCATTTTTCAGGGCGATGCGTCCTTGGGAAAAATTTCCGTCGTTTCGTTTAAAGATCCTGAGCAGCTGACGCCCGGACCAGGAGGTTTTTTTATTGCCAGAGCGGGATTGCAGCCCGAGCCGGTGGCGGCGCCTGAGCTCATGCAAGGCTACCTTGAAGGCAGCAACGTCTCCGCGTTGCGGGAGATGGTGGACATGGTGCTTGTTTCGCGCGCTTACGAGGCCAACCAGAAAATTATCACCAGTTACGACCAAACCATGCAGAAGGAGCTCGAGGCTCTTGGTTGATATTTCCCCCATGAACTTTGCAGCCGATAGTCAGACAAAATCACGACTGCATGGCCGTGCACGCTTTGGAGGCGTGCCGGCCCTTTCTTTCTCCATCCCCTCCCGTCTATGAATCTCTCACTCTATTCCGCAGCCACGGGCATGGAAGCCCAGCAACTCAATTTGAACACGATCGCGAACAACCTCGCGAACGTAAACACCCCCGGCTTCAAGCGCAGCAAGATCGAATTTCAGGATCTGCTCTATCAAAAGCCGCGCTCCTCCGGCACCGACTCAGGCGGCGGCAATATCGTGCCGACGGGAATCGAAGTGGGCAACGGTTCGAGGGTGGCCGCGACTTCCAAGGTTTTCACGCAGGGTCAGCTCACGCAATCTGGCGAAAAACTCGACCTCGCGATTCAGGGCGATGGTTTCTTCGAGGTTCAACGTCCCAATGGCACGATCGGTTACACGCGGGATGGTTCCTTCAAGCTCAATGCCCAAGGGCAGGTCGTGACCTCTGACGGCTTGCCTCTGCTCAGTGGGTTTCAGGCGATTCCCACCGGCGCCAGCGCCGTCAACATCGCGCAGAACGGACAGGTTACGGTCCAGTCGGCCAATGGTACGCAGTCGTTTCGTCTTACCATGACGCGTTTCGCCAATCCCTCCGGTCTGCGCAGCATGGGCGGAAACATTTATGAAGAGAGCGCCGCGAGTGGTCCGCCCGAGAACGGCGCCCCGGGTGAAGCTGGTTACGGCAGCATCATGCAGGGCTACATCGAGTCCTCCAACGTCAACATCGTCGAGGAAATGGTTAACCTGATCACCGCCCAGCGCGCGTATGAGATCAATTCGAAGTCCATCCAGACTTCCGATGAAATGCTCCAAAACGTGGCCAACATGAAACGCTGATTCCCGATGCAACGCTTCCTCACACTTCTGTTTCTCCCTCTGCTCGCTGGCGCGCTCACTGCGGCCCACGCGGATGAGAGTCACGCGGTTTCCGGCCCGCTCACGCGGGAGGACTTCGTCGCCGCGGTTTCCAATAATTTTGTTTCACACTTCAATCTCGAAGGTGAGTTGCAGCTGGAGTTGCTTCGCTCGTGGTCAGCGCCCGCTCGGGTGGCGCGCGAGTGGACCGTGGATATGGCGGAGTATCCCGCCCTCATGGCGCCGGCGATGTTGGCGCGTTGCCGTGTGCTGGCCGATGGCCAGATTGCGGGTGAGTACACGGTCACGCTGCACGCCGCCCTGTGGCGCGATGCCTGGGCTGCACGTCAGCCGGTCTCGGCCAACGCCACCTTTGATCCGACTCTGCTGGAAGTTCGCCGCGTGGACTTTCTGCGCGAACGCGATGCTTTGCCGGCGGCAGTGGGCGACCGCAGCTTTGTCTTTGCCCGCGCCATCCAGCCGAACCGTTTGCTGTCCTGGCGCGACGTGGCCCGCCGGCCACTCGTGCGCAAAGGCGACTATGTGGAGGTCGCCGCGATCGATGGTCTCCTCCAGGTCACATTGAAGGGCCTCGCGATGGAAAATGGCGCCCAAGGCGACACCGTCACCATTCGCAATCCCGAATCCCGCAAGGATTTTACCGCCCAGGTCGTGGCCGAAAACCGGGTCCAAATTCGATTCTAATTTTTCCCATGCGCTTTTCCCCATTTTATATTTCCGCCGCCGCGATGCTCGCCGTCCTGCCGGTTCTCCGAGCCGGCTCGCTCTGGACCGATGGTGGCAGTGAGCGCGGAATGTTCGCGGACCGGAAGGCCGCGCGGACCGGCGACATCATCACCATCGTCGTCAGTGAATCGGTCGCGGCCCAGAACAGCCAGAGTACCAAATCGAGCCGCGATTCCTCGATCGCCGACGCAGTGCAGAGTTTTCTTTATCCCTCCACCGGTCTGCACAAAGGTGTTCTGCCGAGCATTCAATTTGGCGGCAAGGCGGCCTACAATGGTGGCGGCGATATCAGCAACAAGCAGAGCTTGGACAGCCGCGCGGCGGCCCTCGTCACGGACGTGCTCCCCAATGGAAACCTCGTGATCGAAGGCGTCCGCGTAGTTACTTTTTCGGGTGAGACGCAGTATGTCGTGCTCCACGGTTTGGTGCGGCCCGACGATGTTTCCAGTGCGAACACCGTCCAATCCAGCAATATCGCCGAAGCCCGGGTTGAATTTCTGACCGAAGGCGCCCTGACCGACGCGCAAAAACGCGGCTGGCTGACGAAGCTCTACGAAAAACTGCGTCCCTTCTGAGCCTGCCGCACCATTGCCATGATCCGGATTATATTAATCCTCTCCCTCGGTTTGTTCAGCTGTGCGCTGGCGCGCGCCAGTCGGATCAAGGATCTGACGCTGGTCGAAGGCGGACGGGATAACCAGCTGGTTGGTTACGGCTTGGTGGTCGGACTCGCCGGCGATGGCGACAGCAATGCGGCCACCACGCTCCACAGCGTGGCGAATGTGCTTCAGCGTTTCGGCCTCACGATCAATCCACAGGACATCAAGGCGAAGAATGTGGCGGCGGTCATGCTCACGGCCGACATCAGTGCCTTTCTGAAAACGGGTTCGCGCATCGACGTGGTGGTCGCGGCGATGGGCGATGCCAAAAGTCTGCAGGGCGGGGTGCTTTTGCAGGCGCCATTGCTCGGAGCTGACGGTCGCGCCTACGCGGTGGCCCAGGGCCCGATTGCCATCGGTGGCTTCCTGGGCGGCGCGGGTGGGGCCGGCGGCGCCACGGTGCAAAAAAATCATCCGACGGTCGGCACCATGAGCAATGGCGCGATCGTCGAGCGGGAAATTCCCGCGCAGTTCGTTCGCGACAACACGCTGCGCTTGCTGCTGCACAATCCGGATTTCACCTCGGCCACGCGGATGGTTGATGCCATCAACGCGATTTATCCACAGGCGGCCACCGCGCCCGACGCGGCCACCGTCACCGTGCATCTGCCGCCGGAATTCGCCGGTCGCGAAGTACCCTTTATCTCCGAACTCGGCACGATCGACGTTTCACCCGATACGCTCGCGCGGATCGTGATCAACGAGCGCACCGGCACGATCGTTGCCACCTCAACGGTACGCTTGTCCCATGTCGCCATCGCGATGGGCTCGCTGACCATCACGGTCACGTCCAATATCGGGGTGTCGCAACCGAACTCCTTCAGCAGTGGCGGCCAGACGGTGGCGGTCCCGAGCACCCAGACCGGAGTGACGGAGCAAAAGGGCGGCTTTACCGTGATCAACGAGCCTCCGACCATTGAGCGACTCGCGGCCGCACTGAACGCCCTGGGCGTGTCCACCCGGGAAATGATGGCGATTTTCCAAACCCTTAAACGGTCAGGTGCCCTTCAGGCCGAACTCATCATCAACTAACATGAATCTTTCCCCGATCAGTCCTGTGCCAACGCCTCATTCGGCGGCCCACGATCTCGCCGCGTTGAAGCGCGGCAACCTCAGCCCGGCCGAAGAGCGGACCGCAGTGGCCGGTCAGTTCGAGGCCATTATGCTCCGTCAATTCCTGCAGGACAGCGTCGGATCCATGATGGGCGGTGGTGGCAAAGGTGGGGATGGTGGTGGCGGCAATGTCTACGGATTCATGCTGACCGACACCCTCGCGGACAAACTTTCCCAAGGTCGCGGCATGGGCCTCGCACCGATGATTGCCAAACAACTTACTCCCCGTGGCCTGCCCTCCGACGCCACCAACCATGAGGCCAATAAACCATGAGCCCGACTGATTCCATCACTCCCACCTGGCAGAAAATCGCCGAAGGCCTGCGCACCGAGCTGGCTGAATACGGTTGTCTGCTCGGACTGTTTGCCGAACAACAGAAATTTCTTTTCGAGCGCGATGCCAACGAGGTGCTCCGCCTTTCGGCGTCCATTGAACAACAGGCGCGGACACTTGAGCAGTGCCGGCGCGAGCGGGAAAACCTGGTCGCGGAATTTGCCGTCGCCC
>JANYDX010000452.1 GCA_025363395.1 Verrucomicrobiota bacterium | reverse complement strand
GTACGCGTTCATCCCGGGATGCCGCTCAAGGTGATCCTCGGCGAAATTGGTCCAGAACGTCACGGTCGGACGCAAATGTTGCAGCGTCTCGGCCTGAAAAGAACTAATTTCGCAGACGGCAAGGTCCACGCGACCGGTTTGCTCGGTCACAAAACGGCTGAAGGAGTAGCCGATGTTGCCCGTCATGTGGGCCGGACGTCCGGCCAGAATGAGCGCGTGCGTCAGAAACTCGGTTAGCGTGGTTTTGCCGTTGGTGCCAGTGATGGCAAGGATTTCGCCCCGCCAAAACAGGGACGCAAAATCCAGTTCACCGAGGCAAACGCAACCCACCGCCCGCGCAGTCGCGAGCCACAAATGCTCCACCGGAAATCCGGGACTGAACACCACGAGTCCGTGGCGGTTCGCATGCTCGGCCGTAAATTGATTTTCAGCGTCGGTCGATTTCTCATCGTACAAACGCCCCACCGCCCCGATCCCGGCCAGCAACGCCAGCACGCCCTGGCCGCTCACGCCTCCGCCGAATACAGCGACGGGGCGCTGTAGCAGCACGGAAATGTCATCCGGAGGTGAAGGAAGCATGGAAAGAAGCAGGGGCCCGCTGGCAGCAGTGAGATAAGGTTCCGATTGGTTGGTATAAAGAACCTGTCAGCGGGCTCCTGAAAATGTTCTGGCAGTGCGCAACACGGGTCCTTCGGGCAGGACGGTCTGCCCGAGGCGGAGACGGCGCATCTTCGCCAGAGAACGCACCACCGGTTGGCGCAGCAGCACGAGACCGGTGTGGGTGAGGTCGCGAAAATTCGGGGTGGATTCAAAACTGAAATCGATGGGCATGGGAATAATGTAGATTGAAAGAAGATCGGTCCCTCAGCGGGAAAAAGCCAAAAGCCAATTGCCAAAGGCCAAATCAAGACTCCCGAAATAGCCTTCAACCGGGTGGAGCGTCGGATGGGGAATCTGGTTTCGCATGGCGATTTGGACTTTGGGTATTGGATCTTGTAATTTTAGCGCAGCTTCAAGGTAGCCAGACCCACGAGGGCACAACCGAGCGAGAGCACCCAGAAACGCAGGACGACCTTGGTTTCAGGCCAGCCCTTTTTCTGGAAATGATGATGAATCGGCGCCATGAGGAACAGCCGCCGGCCGGTGCCGGTGCGCCGCCGCGAAAACTTGAACCAACCGACTTGGAAAATGACCGAGAGGGCCTCCATCACGAACACCCCGCCGATAATGATCAGAGTGATCGGCTGGTGAATCATGAAAGCCATGACGCCGATGAGGCCCCCCAGCGCAAGTGAACCGGTGTCACCCATGAATACCTCCGCCGGATGCGAATTGTACCAGAGAAAAGCCATGCAGGCTCCGACCAGCGCGCCACACACAACCGTGAGTTCGCCGGTGCCAGGCACATGACTCAGCAGCAGATAGCCCGAGAGAAAAACGTGATCCGCCAGATAAGCCATGATGCCGATCACAATCGCGACCGTGATCGTGCATCCCACGGCCAGTCCATCGAGACCGTCCGTCAGGTTGATCGCATTGCTGAAACCCACGATCCACAGGTAAATCAAAATGAGGAGCAGCGCCCAGGGCATGTTGAGAATGACCGCAGTCTTAAAGAATGGTATCCAGAATTCGTGAATCTTCGCGCTGCTCATCGGATGCCAAAGCAAAATGCCCAGCGCGACGACGGTGGTGAGTGATTGCCACGCGATTTTTTCCCAGGACTTGATGCCGTCCTTGTTTTTATGGACGACTTTCAAATAGTCGTCGCGCCAGCCCGGCACGGTGAGCGCGGCGTACACGAACAGCGCGACAAACACCCAGACATTCGGCTCGGCCCAGAGCACGGCGCTGACAAAAACCGAGAAGAAAATAATCAGCCCGCCCATCGTCGGCGTGTGCTTTTTGTCAAAGTACGTCGCCCCGAGCGAACCCGTGCGCTCGTCGATGTAACCGTGGCCAAATTTCAATTCGCGGAAGCGCCGGATCAGCCACGGACCAATCAGAAAACCGATAATCAGCGCGGTCGTTGCTGCCCCGACGGTGCGCACCGGAATGGAACGCAACAAACGCAGCGGACCGAAGAGATGCGCGTATTCTGAAAGATAGCTCAGCATGGCCGGCAGACAGTTCCGACCGGCCTCAAGGGCGGCCGGCCGGCTGGAAACGGAGGAGGCGAAGTGAATCCGGGTTCCGTTCTGACGGACAGCGAGCGGCGCAGGATCAAATCTCCGGGGGTCTTTCGCGATTCCGCCCACGGCGACGGCGCGGACTCAATGGCCACGGGACGGGGCACCGCAAAGGCGCTCTCTTGCACCGGGGAAGGAAACGGCGTGCTCGTGACCGCCGCGGACAGATCGCTCTTCACCGTTGGTCTTCTCAACACCAATGGATTCGGCTTAGGCACCGGCGCGGGCCAGGACGCCGAGGAAACGGCAGAGACCTTTTGCGGCGCACCAACCAAGGTCTCTTGAAGAAACCGGGTGAAGCTGAACTTTTCCGAAGGGGTGTTCATCGACGTATGCTGGGGTTGGGCAATGATCGTTAGGTGATAATCAAAATTTCAGTGGGCCGGTGCATGGGCCGCATCCAGGACCGACTCGAGCTGGTAGCGGCGGCTGCCTTTCAAAAATATCGCGCCCTTAAAACCGGCGAGGCGCTCGCGCACCGGGGCGAGATCCTTGATCACCGTCACCTGCGCCGGGTCGTTGCCGTTTTCCAACAAGCCCTCGCGCAGCGCACCGGCCTGGTCGCCGATGGCAAAAATAAAATCCCCTCGCCGCAAATGCATCATCCGCCCGAGCTGCTGATGATATTCCGCTGCCGCCGCTCCCAACTCCTCCATGCAACCCAGCACATAGATCCGCGGCAGTTCGGCGGACACCGAACGGTTGAACGCGTCGATCGCGTCGGTCATCGAAGCCGGGTTGGCGTTGTAGAAATCACAATACGCGGTCGCCTCCCCCACCTGCCGGAGTTCGCCGCGCCATTTCGACGGCTGCCAATTCTCCAGCCGTGATTGCAGTGTGGAATCCGCCACGCCCAGCTCGGAGGCGAGCGCGAGCGCCAGCGCGGCGTTCTGGGCCATGCCACTGGAAACGCGGCGCAGGATGAACGGGCGTTTCCCGTCGAGCTTCACTTCCGTGCGATCGGGTCGGTGAAAGACATTGAACTTCACGCTGCGGCCGCTGATCCGGGTCATGCCTTCGTTTTCCGGCACGAGCACGAGCGGATTCTGCAAGGCGCGAAATGCCTCGAAGGCCAGACACGAAACGGGAAAAACCTGCCACCCCCGCGCGCGCATGGCGGCCGGCAACACCGCTTTCTCCACCGCCACATCCTCGATCGTACCGAGTTTTTCCAAATGCGCCGGGGCGACCAGCGTCACCACCGCATGGCTGGGCTCGATCATCTCGGCGAGCGGAGCCATCTCACCCGGCGCGCTGATCCCCGCCTCGACCACCGCCGCCCGATGCAACGCCGGATTGAGCCTAGTCAGCGTCAGCGGAACTCCGAGGTGATTGTTTAAATTTCCTTCAGTCGCCAGCACGTCCGGACTGCCACCAAGCAACAACGCCAGCAAATCCTTGGTCGACGTTTTGCCCACGCTGCCCGTCACGCCGACAACTGTACCATGGAATTCCCGACGGTGTTCCCGCGCGATGCGCTGAAAAGCGAGCAGCGGATCGGCCACGACGAGTTGCGGCAGCGGCGAGCCGGTCACTTCACGTCCAACAACCGCCGCCGTGGACTGGCGGTTGCTGGCCTCACCGAGGAAATCGTGGCCGTCACGCCGGTCTGTCTTGAGCGCGACAAACACCTGCCCGGATGCCAGCTGCCGCGTGTCCTGCGTGAACCCGTGCAGCGGCCCGTCCGGAAACCGGGTCCAACGGCCACCGGTCCAGGCGGCCATTTTGTCTGCGGCGAAAAGTGGCATGATCGGGTTTCAGACCGTCTTGATTTGTTTGATGGCGATCAGCTCGCGCACCACCTGGCGGTCATCGAACGGCACCACCGTGTCGGCAAATTCCTGGTAGGTCTCGTGCCCCTTGCCGGCGATCAGCAGGCAGTCCCCTTCGCGCGCGGCATCGAGCGCGAGGCTGATCGCCCGCCGGCGGTCCTCGACAAAAGTGACCTGGTCGGGCGCGGTCACACCGGTTTTCATGTCGGCAAAAATCTGCATGAGCGCCTCGGAGCGCGGATTGTCCGTGGTGGCCCAGGCGAAGTCGGCGAATTCCTGCACCGCCGCCGTCATCAACGGGCGCTTGGTGCGGTCGCGGTTGCCGCCGCAGCCATACACCACGAACAAACGGCCCGGCGTGATCGCGCGCAACATGCCGAGCGCATTG
>JANYDX010000100.1 GCA_025363395.1 Verrucomicrobiota bacterium | reverse complement strand
ATTCGTCATTCGTCATTCGTCATTCATCATTCGTCATTCGTCATTCGTCATTCGTCATTCGTCATTCGTCATTCGTCATTCGTCATTCGTCATTCGTCATTCGTCATTCGTCACGGCAACAATTCATAAGCCGGCAGCGAGAGAAACTCATCAAACTCCGCACTCTTCGACATGCGCATGAAAAGATCGATAGCTGCCTGGAAATGACCGTCATCATATCGCTCGTTGCCGTATTCGGCCCGGATTTTTGCGAGTTCATCCGGCAGGAACTGATCGTACATTTCCGCAGTGATCGGCCGTCCGTCCTCAAGTTTCGCCCCGAATTTCAGCCACTGCCAGAGTTGCGAGCGCGAAATTTCCGAGGTCGCCAGATCCTCCATCAAATTATGAATCGGTTCGGCTCCCGAGCCGCCCAGCCAGGCTTCGAGGTAACGGACGCCCACATGAAGATTCCAGCGAACCCCTGCCTCCGTGATCGGTCCGGGCAAGGGCGCCAACAAATCAGCCGCGGTGATCTTCACGTCGTGAATGACATGAAGTTGATTCGAACCTTTCATGTGGAGTGCAAATGCGTCGAGCGCCGTCTGCACGAGTCCGGGATGCGCCACCCAAGTGCCATCATGGCCGGCGCGGGCCTCGCGTTCCTTGTCGGCACGCACCTTGGTCAAAGCCGCTTCGTTGGCGGCAGGATTGTTCTTAATGGGAATCTGCGCCGCCATCCCGCCCATGGCATAGGCGCCGTGACGGTGACAAACATCTATCACGTGAGTCACGTACGCGCGAAGGAACGGCACCTCCATCGTGATCAGGGTCCGGTCCGGGAAAAGATAACCCGGACGGTCGCGGAATTTTTTCACAAAACTGAACATGTAGTCCCAGCGCCCGCAGTTGAGGCCGGAACCGTGTTCGCGCAATTCGTAGAGAATTTCCTCGGCCTCGAAGGCACCCAGAATCGTCTCGATGAGCACGGTCGCGCGTATGGTGCCGCGCGGAATCCCGAGCTCCGCCTGCGCGTGGAGAAAAACATCGTTCCATAACCGTGCCTCCAGGTGGCTCTCCAACTTCGGCAGATAGAAGTACGGACCCGAGCCGCGCGCGATCAGCGCCTTGGCGTTGTGAAAAAAATAGAGCCCCCAGTCGAAGAGCGACGCGGACAGTCGCCGTCCCCCCAAGAGCACGTGTTTTTCCTCCATATGCCAGCCGCGTGGACGGGCGATGATCGTCGCAATCTTTTCCTTCAGCACGTATTTCTTCCCCTCCGGGCTGGTGTAGGCCAGCGTACGCCGCGCTGCGTCACGCATGTTGATCTGTCCATCCATGACATTTTCCCACGTGGGCGAATTTGCGTCCTCAAAATCGGCCATCCAGCACTGCGCACCGGAGTTGAGGGCGTTGATCGCCATCTTCCGGTCGACCGGTCCGGTAATTTCAGTGCGCCGGTCAAGCAGGTCGGCGGGCGGAGGGGGGACGCGCCAGTCACCGGCGCGGATCGCTTCCGTTTCGGGCAGAAAATCGGGCAGTTTGCCCGCATCGATCTCGCGCTGCCGTTCGACGCGGTGCGCCAGCAGTGCCAGCCGGCGCGATTCAAATTTTTGCACCAAACCCGCGAGGAAGCGACAAGCCTCCGGCGTGAGTATTTCCGCGTAGCCGGCATTCATCGGCCCGGTGATTTCGAGGCCGGCGATGGTCGTGGTTGAACTCATGTTGCGGCAACCAGAGAAGCCGGATGCGCGCCAACTGTCAGTACCAGATTAAAAATCAGCCGGGATGCAGTGAACCCGTGCCGGAACGGGCTGGCGGCGCGATTGGTAGTTTCCGCCACACTCGCATCACGGCGTAAAGCCGCTCTTGGCTACAACAAACCGGATCCCTTCGAACAAACCACCTCCGCTTCCGCATCGGTCTGGCTTCCGGCGCAGTCTGTGCTTTCATCCCTGGTTATGAGCCAGGATCAATTCATGCGGGAGGCCATCAAGCTCGCCCAACTGGGCATGCAATCCGGCCACGGCGGACCGTTCGGCTGCGTCGTCGTCCGCCAAGGCGCAGTGATCGGACGCGGCCACAATCGCGTGACCTCCACAAATGATCCCACCGCGCACGCCGAGGTGGTGGCCATTCGCGATGCCTGCGCGAGCCTCGAGACTTTCCAACTCGCCGACTGCGAACTCTACACCAGTTGCGAACCATGCCCGATGTGCCTCTCCGCGATCTACTGGGCCCGCATTCCCACGGTGTATTATGGCAACACGCGCCAGGACGCGGCCGCCATCGGCTTCGATGATGATTTTATTTATCAACAGGTGCCGCTCGCACCTGAAAAACGCGCGATCCGGATGTCGCCGCTCCTGCGCGATGAAGCGCTGGCCGGTTTCATCACGTGGTCAAATAAAGCGGACAAGGTCCGGTACTGATTCGCCCTGTCGCTGGGATTAAAAAGGTCCGCCCGTCGATTTGCAGTCCATGGTAAGGGGGACTCACGTTCTGAAACACTCCGGGTGATCGAACGCGAACCACCCCTTCGCGATACAAAAGGGATTTTTGGGCAAATAGTTTCAATGCGCCGGAATGCACGTCCGGCAACCGCTGGCCAAGATAAGACCAAGACTATCCGGATTTTAACCCGTGCCAGGGAATTTCGTTCCACTCCACCACTGATGCCGCCGATCCCTCCCGGGAAGAACAGGTTCAGTA
>JANYDX010000428.1 GCA_025363395.1 Verrucomicrobiota bacterium | reverse complement strand
GTTGAAGTTGCCCGAATCATGCTTGCGAAGCTGGGTTATCGCGTGACGGTTTTCACTGATCCCCGCCAGGCACTGGAGCATTTGCAGACCAGCAGCGATGTCATCTCGCTTTTAATGACCGATCTCAGCATGCCCGGCGTGAGCGGTCTGGATCTGATTCGTGCGGTCACGAGAAATAAACCGAACTTGCCCGCCATTTTGCTGACGGGCTACGGCAAGGCTTTCGATTCCAAAGCGGCGCTCGGTTTGAATATCGCCGAGGTGATCCACAAGCCTTTCACCATGGAACAGCTGTCGAGTGCCATCGAACTGGCCTTGGCGAAACACTGAGTGGGCTCGTGCGATTGAGGATGCCTCGCGTTGACTCGAATCAACGCGCGACGGACCGGTCGCAATCCCGCCAAGGTTGAGCAATCCGCTTAACTTTTCTTTCTCCCTTTTCTCAGGCCGCGCCCCCGAAGGTCACGTAATCGTCGAGGTCGAGCCGGTCGAAGAGCGTCCGGATATCATCGCGCGTGGGACAGTTCCTGGTGATTTCCTCCTGAAAAATCCCGTGTCTCTTCGCGTCGCCCGGCGACAGGGTTTCCAGCCAATGGGACCAAGCGGCGATTTCCCACGCTTGGCGAGAAGTGTTTGAGACTATCCATTCCAACATTGCGCTGTCACTGCGACCGGCCTTGACCGCGGCTAAGAATGTCTCGGTGGAAATCCCGGTGAAAGTCAGCAGTCGCTGGTCCAGGGGGTTGTTCCACCGGTATTCGCCGGTCTTGCCGGCGAGATGGGCACGCGCCTTGTCCAAAATGCGGGGGAGGGCGACATAGCCGCCGAGACGGATGCGCGGACTGCGGGGTGGGTGTTGGGTGAGATCAGGAGCTTTGAAGGAGATCATCGAAAGAATCTATTTCATTTCGCTCACGCCGGCAACTCCCCATCCGGACAGTGTTACGTGGCAACGACCGGTACACTTTTACTCTTGTTCGCCGGCGTCGCGCTCGAAAAAACCTCCCTGGTCGAGTACTCGCATCGATTCGCTTACGACCAGTTGTTTTTCGTCCGGAGAAAGCCTGGCATGATGATCGTGAGCCACTCGGCGATCCCGGCCCGGGCCTCGGCGCGCTTGAATACTCCGGCGAGAAAATCGTCCCCTTCATCACAAATCCCCGAAACTATGGAATTCATTTCCATGTGCCGGGAGCATACCAGTTGATCTGACAAATTCCAGTCTGGATGAAAAACTATCGGACTTGGGGCTATTTTAATCGGAAGTTTAAAGCGCATCGCGACACACAGCGCAATTCCCGCCAATGCGAGCGACCGTCATGGGGGTATGACTTTGGACGGCAAGTCCCGACCTAGTCTGGTCGAACCGCATTGCGGTGGAGCGGGCGATCTGGCTGATGAGCGGGATGAATTTCTCGGAAGTGCGGCTCTCGGCCCTTCCTGCGGGCTTGGACGGCGAAGAATAAATCGGATTCAAAGCCGGCGATTTTGATGAAAAGGCTTTCGCAAGGCTGGGCGCGGCTCCGTGGAGTTCGCCAGATTGGATTTTTTGTCTACCCTGCGCCATGCCCGGCAATTTATGGACGGCATGATTTGAACGGAAAATATTTCCCGTCTGAAATGCTCCTACAGCTGCAGCCCGTGGAATTCAGCGAGCGAGTCTGTCAAAGCCTGATTTCCACAATTCATTTATGTCAGTGGATCTAACAGATCGCCTGGGGAATTTGCCAATTAGTCGGACCGGTTTTCGGCCTTCGCGGGCTTGTCTGTATGCTTCCGCACTGACGGTGAACGACCGCCTTGGTCGCAACCTCATCGATGAGAAATGTAACAACTTAATTACAGGATACAGCTTTAGTAACGATGAGTTATTGATTTATTTGGACCTGACCTATCATGACCGCTGATCGAAAATCTTTTGATTCATCTCTGGCCGCTTTGTGCCTGATGCTTGTGCTTTTCTTGCTTTCTCCGCGGGCGTCTCAAGCTGAAACGGTCACCGATTATAAATTTGAAGACTATCAGGAGTCGAACGGGCGCATCAAAGTTCAGACGCACTGTGCCCTGATTGAGCAGACGCTCGGGACTGACGCCAGATTGAAAATCACGGGAGTGATCGATGCCATTTCGGGAGCGACCCCAACCGGACAACCTGCTTCCACTCCGGGAGGAGAAGTCCCGCTCGCGGAGATAAACGACCGCCGCACGGCATGGACCGCGGATTTCTCGCGGCAGTTCGGCCGCGTGAACCTATCCCTGGGCGCAGCTCATTCCCGGGAGAATGATTATACATCCACCGGTTTTTCGTTCAACACGCTTACGGATTTTAACCAGAAGAATACTACTTTACTCGTAGGCCTGGCTGGCGCCCGCGATCACATTCTTGTCTTCTACCGGCCTGATCGGGCAGCCAAACGAACTTCCGATGTCATTCTCGGTGTCACTCAGTTGCTCGACGCGAAGACCAGCATCCAGTTCAACTTGAGTTACGGCCGGGCCACCGGCTATTTGAGCGATCCGTACAAACTCATTCAAAAACGCACCGAGATTCTGCCGGGGCTTTTCCTGCCGCTTGCCTTTGGCGAGAATCGCCCGGACAGCCGGGACAAGTGGATTGTTTACGGATGCTACAACCACACGGTGGACCGCCTGCGTGGAGCGGTGGAAGGCAGCTACCGCATTTATCACGATAGTTTTGGCGTGACCAGCCAGACGTTGGGCCTCGCATGGTTCCAGCAGCTGGGATCCCAACTCGTCGTTTCGCCGAGTTTGCGTTTCTACCAGCAAAGCGCGGCGGACTTTTACCGGGTCTCGCTCGATAACACGTCGATCATCCCCGATGCCGGCCCCAATCCCGCCGGTCCCTTTTATTCCGCCGATTATCGCCTCACCAAATTGCGTACCGTGACCGGTGGGGTGAAGCTGATCTGGACTCCGAGGGGGACGTTTAAAATCGACTTTGCCTGGGAGCGCTACGAGATGAAGGGGCGCGATGGAGTTACTTCCGCCAGTGCCTTTCCCAAGGCGAACATCCTCACGGCTGGTGTTCAGGTGAATTGGTGAACAGCGAACTATTTTTTGCCCGAACCTTCACCGCATGAATGCACTTGTGCCGAATTCCGTTGTGAACCCACCGATGCGCGCAGCCGAGGGTGGAGCCGGATCGCTGCGAAAGCTGGGCTTTCGAGCGCTGGGCACGCTATGCACCGTTCTTTACGCGGCGCCCAGTGCTGATTCCGCAGAGCGTTACGAGCAGTCGGTCCGGCAGTGGGTGGAGGTTTTCGAGGCTCGCTACTCGCGCTTTCGCCCGAACAGCATTGTTTCACGCATCAACCATGCCGCCGGGAACGCGTGGACGGAGGTGGACGCCGAGATGGAGCAGATGCTTGATGTCTGCGCGGCACTTCATGCCATGACGGATGGCATTCTCGACGCGACCGCCGGCCCGATCCTGCGTTTGTGGGATTATCATCAGCCGGCGGCGGTGCTCCCGGATACAGTGCAGGTTGCTGAAGCGCGCGAACTCGTCGGCTGGTCTAAAGTGCAGCGGGCATCGGGGCGGGTTTATCTGCCGCGAAAGGGCATGGCGCTGGATTTTGGCGGGTGGGCTAAGGAATGGGCGGTCGACGCGGTGGCTCAGCTGGCCGCATCTTTTGAGATTCACCAAGTGTTGGTCGATTTCGGCCACGATATTCGATGTGTCGGAGCGCCCCCGGGACGCCCAGCCTGGCACGTGGGATTGGAGAATCCCGCGCAGCCGGGCACTCTGCGCGGCAGTATCGCGCTCCTCGCGGGCAGAGGCATTGCTTCGTCGGGAGACTATTTGCGTGGATTTTACCGCAATGGCAGGCGTTACAGCCATATTGTCGATGCGCGTACGGGGGAGCCCGTCTCCCACGACTGCCGTCAGGTAACAGTGCTGGCCGACAGCTGTTTGGAGGCCGGAATCCTGTCGACCACGGCGTTTATTCTCGGGCCTTCCCGCGGGCTGGAATTTATCCAGCGCTTTCCGGGCGCAGAAGGTAGGATCGTAACCGGCTCAACCCGCGCCCAGACGCGCGGATTTTGGAACTATGTCGCGACGTGAATTCAACCTGCTTTCTCTCGTCGGTTGCGTGTTTTTCACTACGCTCCGGCCGCTTCGTGCCCAGCTTTCGGTTGGTGGCGTGTTTCTTGAATTGGGTGTGATCGCCTTGGACGCACAATGGCCGGCGACAGCGTGCGGGGTTTTCCTGTGGAAAAAATCCCGCGAGATTGGGACAATGGGGGATCGCGAGCATAAATTGGTTCCGACCGTCAAGGTTCCCGGGCTTTCGACCTCCTATGTTATCGGGCGCGAACGCCTGCCTTGGCCAATTTTTGTCAGCTTTTGCGGGCCGAATACTGAAAAAGTCATGCTTGCCGCCCGCGAGGCCACGCGGGCTGAAACCTCACTGTCATGAATCCACGTTTTCCACTCCGCTCAATTGTTTTCCTCTGCGCTGCACTCCTTGTTGCCCTCGGCTGTGGTTGTGCGGCCACACCCGTGCGGCCCTGGGAACGGGCAACGTTGAGCAGCTACTCCATGCGGGTTGATCGCGATGCACCGGCGGCGGCCATGGCGGAGCATGTCTGGTTCTCTCGCGAAGCCTCAAGCGGAGGGCGGGGGGTGGGAGGCAGCGGTTGCGGCTGCAACTGATCGACGCCTGATTTTCATTTCATTTTGCCCCGACCAATTTCATGATAAAGTCACTCAGCTTTCGGATGGCGCGATACTTTGGCTCATTGCAACTGCCGGCTTTCATGCTGATCGCGCTGCTTCAGCGCGCACCGGTGCTGCGATTGTTTGCTGCAACTGAATTAGTCGGGGTGGGTTCATCCTTGGTTCAGGTCCTGAAGGCCTCCGCAGTGGTGGCGGCCGTGTTGGGTACGACGGTGGATACATTTGCCGGTGCGACCGCATTGGTGACGAATCCGGAAAGTCCCGCCACCGCCACGGTGGGCACGCCTTTTTCCGGTGTATTTGCCCTCACGGGCAATGTGACGGTGGGCTCCTATACTTTTTCCGGACTTCCGCCCGGGCTGTCTGTTCCCGGCGCGGTGAATGTGGGAGGCAAGCTGACATTGAATAACCCGACTGGAACTATTTCCGGTACGCCGACGCAAGAAGGGGATTTTACCGCCATTATCATTGCTTGGGATGATCCCAATCATGGGGGTGAATCTTTTATCGGCAGTTATTCAATCAGCGTGGGCGCCGGATTGGCGGCAGTTGCGCCTGCAATCACTTCGCAACCCTCCAACCAGACGGTGACGATTGGCTCACCCGCTTCCTTCACTGTGACGGCGAGTGGCTCGCCTGCCCCGACGTTTCAATGGCGAAAAAGCGGGGTGGATATCAACGGAGCCACCAGTGCCACTTACGCAATTGGGGCGGCCACGGCCAGCGACGCTGGAAGCTACCGGGTGGTCGTGACAAATTCGGCCGGCAACGTGACCTCTGTTGTAGCGACTCTGACCGTCAACGCCGCGTCCGCCGGCCCTTCGATTTCGTCCCAGCCTGCAAACCAGACGGTGACATTCGGGCAGACCGCCTCGTTCCAGGTTGTGGCGAGCGGCACCGCACCGCTGGCCTACCAGTGGAGAAAAAACGCGGTGAATATCCTCGGGGCTACCGCTGCCACCTTTACGATTCCCGCTGCAGTCAGCGGCGATGCCGGCACTTATACCGTGCTGGTGAGCAATTCGCTCAGTAGCGTCACTTCCGCTGGCGCTGTGCTTACTGTCAGTGCCGCGATTGCGGCCCCGACAATCACCACCCAGCCGTTGAGCCAGGCGGGTTTTATTGGCGGCGCCATCACTTTTACGGCGGGCGCCAGTGGCAATCCCACCCCGACTTTTCAATGGAAAAAGGGTGGTGTGAATATCGGTGGCGCCACCAGCGCGTCTTACACCATCAATGGAGTGGCGGCCGGGGACGCGGGCGCATACACCGTGGCCGCTACCAATTCAGCCGGTTCCGCGACCAGCAATTCGGTGACCTTAACCGTGCTTGCCTCCGTCGCACGAGCCGATTTCAACGCGGACGGAAAACCGGATATTATCTGGTCTAACAGCAGCACGGGGGAACGGGCGATCTGGCTGATGAACGGAACCACTTTCCTCGCCAGTTCGACGCTGGGGGTCTTTCCACTTGAATGGACGGTAGCCAGTACCGCTGATTTCAACGCGGACGGGAAGCCGGATATCATCTGGTCGAACAGTCTTACCGGAGATCGGGCGATCTGGCTGATGAACGGGACCAACTTCCTCGCCAGTTCGACGCTAGGAATTTTCCCACTCGAGTGGACGGTGGCCGCGACGGGAGACTTTAACGCGGACGGGAAACCGGACATCATCTGGTCGAACAGTATCACCGGAGAGCGGGCGATCTGGCTGATGAATGGGACGATCTTTCTGGCCAGCTCAACACTGGGAGTCTTCCCGCTTGAGTGGACGGTAGCCGCGACGGGCGATTTCAACGCGGACGGGAAGCCGGACATCATCTGGTCGAACAGTATGACCGGGGAGCGGGCGATTTGGCTGATGAACGGCACGACTTTCCTTGCGGGTTCAACCTTGGGTGTCTTCCCGTTTGAATGGACCGTCGCAGGCACTGCTGATTTCAATGGCGACGGCAAGCCGGACATCATCTGGTCCAACAGCATCACGGGGGAGCGGGCGATCTGGCTGATGAATGGGACGGTTTTCATCGCGAGTTCGACCCTGGGCCTCTTCCCCCTCGAATGGACCGCGAAGAATTGAACTGTCGGCCAAGGCGTATCGAGGTGGTTGCCCACGGGCAGAACTCACGGAGAAGCCTGACTTCACCCGGATAGACGCGAATGACTATCTCAGAACGACCCAAAGCGTGCCAGTGACGGGAAAGCTTCCATCAGGTGCTGACCGTAAAAATTGCGTCACCTTTTGTTTTGGCGCGCCGAGCCAACTATTCCAGCTGACTCCCAGTGTGGTTGTGTTGAAGTAAAGAGACACTGGCGCTTGCCGGTTGCTCCTATGCAGATGCAATTTCCAGCTTCAGGTTTTCGTCGGGCGATTCGGTTGATAGTCTTTGGAATCAATCTGCTTTGCACGTCTCTCATGATGGCGGTGGGCTTTTTACCGGTACTTGCTTCCGCCCAAATTATGCGGGTGGCGAACACCACGCTCACTCTCCCGCAAAATCCCCAGATTTTTGGGTACAGTACCGAAGCTGCTTTCACTGGCCTCACCTTCAGTCAGCCACTGGGCATTGTGACGGCGCCGGGTGAAACCGACCGGCTTTTTGTGATCGAGAAAACCGGTCGCATCCAGGTTGTCTCAGGGCTGACCTCCACCCCGGTCAAACAGGTGTTTCTCGATCTGACCGCAAAGGTCCTCACCAGCAGCGAGGAAGGAGTGCTCGGCCTCGCTTTCCATCCCGACTTTGCGAACAACCGCTACTTTTACGTCTTCTACTCGACCACGGCGACAACTAGCGCGGGCACGGGAGCCCACGAACGCGTGGCGCGTTTCACGGCGTTGGCGGCACCGGCGACAAACGCCCAGATACTCGGAACCGAGGTTCCGCTCATTTCCCAGTACGATGACGCGGACAACCACAATGGTGGAGATCTGCACTTTGGCTCTGATGGCTATCTGTATGTTTCCCTCGGTGATGAAGGAGGGGGAAACGATCAGTTTAACAACAGCCAGCGCATTGATAAGGATTTTTTCTCCGCATTATTACGTATCGATGTCGATCAGCGCGCCGGCAATCTGCCGCCCAACACGCACCCCTCCGTGCACCCTGGAACCTACAAGATTCCGGCCGACAATCCATTCATCGGTGCCACCTCGTTTAACGGCACCACGGTCAACGCCGCGAGCGTACGCACCGAATTTTGGGCGGTGGGCCTGCGCAACCCCTGGCGGTTCTCCTTCGATGCTCCCACGGGGCGGCTCTTCGTAGGGGATGTCGGTCAGGGGGCTCGCGAAGAAATCGACCTCATCACGCGCGGCGGCAACTACGGATGGAACTATCGGGAGGGAACCATTGGGGGGCCCAAGGGCAATCCACCGGCCAGCGCGAATTTTATCGAGCCGATCTGGGATACGGATCGCACCACGGCCAATTCAATCACGGGCGGTGTAGTCTATCGCGGGACCCGTTTCACTCAGCTATATGGCCAGTACGTCTTTGGTGATTACGCGCAAAACCGAATTTTTGCCATGACCTTTCCCCCGAGCGGTCCGGTGCAGGTCCAGCAAATCGCAACGGAGTCCTCGCCCGCCGGTTTTGGAGTGGATCCGAGGAACGGTGATATTCTGATTGCCAACATCGGCAGCGGCACCATCCGGCGCCTGGTGTATAGCACCACTGGAACTGGCACACCCTTGCCCGCCACCCTCACGGCCACCGGGGCGTTCTCCGATCTCGCGACTCTCGCGCCCGCCCCCGGTATCGTTGCGTATGATCCCAATGTCTCATTCTGGTCCGACTACGCGAAAAAGCGTCGCTGGTTCAGCGTGCCCGCGCTCGCCAATAAGATCACCTTTGCCGCCGACGGCAATTGGACCTTTCCCGCCGGCACGGTGTGGGTGAAACATTTCGAACTCGAGCTCACCCGCGGTGATCCTGCCACCGCCCGTCGCCTCGAAACCCGGTTTCTGGTGAAAACTGCGGCGGGGGTGTATGGGGTGACCTACAAATGGAACCCCGCACAAACGGAAGCGACCCTCGTCCCTGAGGACGGCGCAAGCGAAGTGGTTACGATCAACGACGCGGGCACGATCCGCACGCAGACCTGGCGTTATCCGAGCCGCTCGGAATGCTTGCAATGTCACACCACAGTCGGCGGTCAGGCGCTTAGTTTCAACACTGCGCAGCTGAATCGCAATCAGTCCTACGGGGCCGGCCCAGCCAACCAGCTCACTGCCTTGGCCAGTGCGGGTTATTTCACCGCCAGTATTCCCGATCCCACCGCCTTGCGGGCGCTTGCCCCGGCCGGCGATAGTTCCGTGGCTTTGGAGTATCGGGTCCGCTCCTACCTGGCGGCGAATTGCGTTCAGTGCCACCAGCCTGGCGGTGCCGCGCAAGGAAATTGGGATGCACGCATTCAAACGCCGGCTGCAAGTGCCGGTCTGGTCAACGGCCTGCTCGTCAATCCCGCGGGTGACAACGCCAACCGGGTGATCGCACCGGCTGACGGGGCTCATTCGATGTTGCTTACCCGCATTAGCACGCGCGGCGCCTTCCAGATGGCTGGAGGATGTGCGCAGTTTGAGCGGCCAATCAGGCCAGGTCAGCGCCT